>RFJS01000293.1 GCA_003694825.1 Verrucomicrobiota bacterium
GCCCGGGCCCTGTCTGCGAGCCGATTCGCGCCTTCCCGTGCCACGATCATCGCTTTCGACTTTGATGTGCTGGCAGAGGCCGCGAAGAGTCTGCCGGGTTCGCCCAGGGGCTGGATCATCCCGCATCGCCGGTGGCGTTCGCCACGCGCGCTGCTGGAAATTGTCTCGCGCGCCGAATCGGCGGGCGTCGACGGTTTACAGCTCGAGGCGGCGCCGGGCCTTGGCGAAGAAAGGATCCGTCCAATCCATGCCGCCGGCCTCGCTGTGGGCTGCTGGACCGTCAATGACCCCGGCCTGGCGAGCAAACTCTTCGAGGCCGGCGTCGACGCCATCACCTCTGATCAGAGCGCCCGTCTCAAGAGGCTGTTGTCCCGCTGAAGGGGCCGTTTCGACGCGTCGGAAGAGGCGATTTCGCCAGAGCCCGAGGGCAGGTGGGCGACGGGCGGCCGGGCACCGAAGCGCGCCGAGACGAGCCGCCACGGAATAAGGGACAGGCTAAAAGAGGCCCGGGGGACGGGGCGGGGTTCTTCGCTTGCGGTGTGGGCGGTGGGGCGTTTTTTCGACGGCATGGGCCTCGAGAAGATCCTGGTGCTCGAAGACGAGCCCGTGTTGCGCCGAACGCTTGAGGAGCATCTTCGGCGCAAGCGTTACACCGTCGCCGCCGCGGAGACCATTGCCCGTGCCGAGGAGTTTCTGGCGGCGGATGATTTCGATTTGGTGTTTCTCGATGTGAATCTGCCGGATGGGGACGGGACGCAGCTGCTCGAGCGGATGGGGAGAAATGCGGATGGGCCGATGTTCGTGGTGGTGACGGGAAACGCGACAATCGAGTCTGCGGTGGCGTGCATGCGGGCAGGCGCCTTTGACTACGTGATCAAGCCGTTTTCGCTCGGACAGATCGATGTGCTGCTTCGCAAGGCGGAGAGCTTCAATCAGTTGGTGAAGGTCAACCGGTTCTTCACCCGCGAGGCGGCGGGCGGCGGGCAGACGCAGCTGATCGGCAACAGTCCGGCCATGGCGCGCCTGCGGCAGCTGATCGCGAAGGTCGCGCCGACAGAGGCGACGGTCCTGGTGAGCGGCGAGAACGGGACGGGCAAGGAACTCGTGGCGAATGAGCTGTTTCGGCGGAGCAATCGGGCGGACCAGCCGTTCATTCGCGTGAACTGCGCCGCTGTATCCGAATCGCTTATCGAGAGCGAGTTTTTCGGGCACGAGAAAGGGGCCTTCACCGGAGCGTTGCAAAGGCGTGAGGGACGCTTCGAGCTGGCGAACAACGGCACCATTCTTCTCGACGAGATCAGCGAGATCTCGCCGCGGCTGCAGGCAAAGTTGCTGCGGGTGTTGCAGGAGCGCGAGTTCGAGCGGGTCGGCGGCAACAAGACGATCAAGGTGAATGTGCGGGTCATCGCCACGACGAACCGCGACCTGACGAAAGCCGTGGAGCGCGGCGAGTTTCGCCAGGATCTGTATTATCGGCTGAACGTCTTCCCCATCCACGTCCCGCCGCTGCGGGAGCGTATTGAGGATGTGGTGCCACTGGTGGAGTATTTCATTGAGCGATTTTCCCGAAAGCATGGTGTGCGGGTGCAGGGGCTGGCCGATGACGCCGTCGCCGCACTGCGGGCACACAACTGGCCGGGAAATGTGCGCGAGCTGCAGAACACGGTGGAGCGGGCGGTTATTTTGACGGAGGACGGCCACCCGATACGGGCGGCGGCACTCGCGCTGTTTGCACCTCCGGTGGCGGAGGTGCCGCCAGTATCGATGGCGGCGGTCGAGCCGTCGCCGGCAGCCGGAGCAGAGGCGTCGGCCCCGGAGGCGCAGGAGAAGGCCGACCATCCGTCGGCCCCGGCGGGAGGCAACGGCGCGGAGCCGGCAGAGGGGCCGCCACCGACGCTGGAGGAGCTGGAACGGCGGCACATCCTGGCGACGCTGGAGTCCAC
>RFJS01000294.1 GCA_003694825.1 Verrucomicrobiota bacterium
TCAGTCGGTCATGCGGAAGGTGAAGCGCAGGCGCTGCGGCCGACCATCGGGCGGCGCGCCGGCGTTGCCGAGGGCGTTCACCGCGGCGAGCACGGAACGGTCGAATTCGGCGATGCCGGAGCTTTTCGTGATGGCGGGGTTGGAAATGCGGCCGTTGGCGACGACGTCGAACTCGACGACCGCGGCGGTGGTGTGGGCGAGGCCCGGGGGCTTGCTCCAGGTGCGGCGGAGGGCCTCGCGGAGTCGCGCCAGGTAGCGGTCCCAGGCCGACTGCTCCTGATCGGTGAGCTGGCCGAGCTGGCTGAGGTTGACGAGGTTTTCGCGGATCGTGGCGGAGAATTCGGTGGTGATGCGCGGGACGGCCACGGGTTTCGGCTTCGATTGCCGCGGCGGCCGGGTCTTCGGCGGGCCGAATTTCTTCAGATACTCTTCGTAGCTGAGTTTTTGCGGAGGCGGCTCGGGCCTGGGCTCGGGCGGTTTCGGCTTCGGTTTCGGCTTCGGTTTCGGCTTTTCAACGGGAGCAGGCCTTGGCTTCGGTCGCTCGGGTATCGGCTCCGGCGGAGGTTTCGGTTTCGGTTTTGGCGGCGGAGGCAGCGGCTGGACCTCCGGGACGTTGAACTCGACGGCGGCGTCGTCCGGTGCGACCGCCTGCACCGGCGGCGGTGCGGAGACCAGCTCGAAGACGGTCGGCGGTTTCGGCTTCGGCGGCTGAATCATCGACACCAGCACCGCGACAACAGCCACGGCGATGTGCAGCAGCACGGACATGATGAAGCCCTGGCGCGAATGCCGAAACATGATCAGCGCGACTGCGTTTCGAGGCTGATTTTTGTCAATCTGTTCGCCTTGAGCATGTCGAGAAGCGTCACGACCTCCTGATAGACGATTCCGCGGTCCGCACGGATGCTGATGACCGGCGGGTTCGGCGAGGCCGCGTAGGAACGCAGGAGGGCCTCGAGTTGCGGCCGGTTGAGCGGGTTGCCGTCGACGATGTAGCCCCCCGACGCGATGGTGATCTCGACGAACCGCTGGTCCGGCGCCTTCGAGGCGGACTCTTCGGAGACGGGAAGATCCACCGGCAGCGCCCGCTCGTTTTCGATCAACGGCGTGCTGATCATGAAGATGATAAGCAGGGAGAAGCCGAGGTCGATCAGCGCGGTGACGTTCAGCTCGGAAAGCGGGGCAAGGGCGCGGCGTCTGTGAAAGCAACGTGCCATGGGCTCAGGCTCAGCGACGGACGTCTCAGCGGCTCTCGAGCTCGATGCGGTCGGCGAGGGAGCTGGCGAAGTTTTCCAGCTCGGTCACCATGAGCTTCGTTCGCGACAGCAGGTAGTTGTATCCGAAAACCGAAGGTATCGCCACGAGTAGGCCGGCCACGGTCGTGAGCAGCGCACCGGATACGCCGGGCGCCAGCGTCTGCAGGGTGGCCACCGGCTGCAGGGCGACCGCGCCGAAGGCGTCCATCACGCCCCAGACCGTGCCGAGGAGGCCGAAAAAGGGCGCGCCCGATACGATCGTGGCGAGGAAGACCATGCTCGACTCGTAGGCGAGCGACTGGTTGGCCACGGCGCGCTGCAGGGCGTTTTCCGCGTGTTCGACCCGCGCGGCGCTGAGCCGTTCGTCCGATTCTCCGGGGCGGGCGTCGACCCGCCAGTAGGCCTCGATCGCCTCCCGAAACAGTTCGGCGTAGGGCACAGCGGCCGGGATGCGAAAGGTCTCCGGCAGATCGAGCACGGACCGTTGTTCGCGCAGCTTCTCCTGGAACCCGAGATTGAGCAGGCGCAGCCGGCGCAGCTCGTAGGTCTTGCCGAGCATGATCGTCCACGCCAGCAGGCTGAAAAACGCCAGGGCGAAGATGATGCACTGGCCGGCAAAATTCGATTGGAGGAAATAGGTCCCGAGCCCCGGTTCCGGGGCATCCACCTGCGCGAGCACAATCGCAAACGTCTGGAAAGCCATTGGCCGAAATCTTTGGCCGCCGGGCGGACCCGCGCAAAGGAAATTCCCGCTAACGAACGGGAAAGGAATCTGATTGCCCGCCGACACCGCGCCCCCTTGCCTTCCCGCCACGACCCCGAATCATGGAAAACCGAAAACGCACCCTTCAGGAACTGGGCGCCGTCGCAGGAAAGATTTCCAGCCGCACGGCATTGGTGGGACTCGACGGATTCGTCGACACGATCGTCCATCCGGTCGCGCAACGGCACGGCCAGGGCGACAACTTCACACCGATCGAGACGATCCAGGCCTTCGGCGAGCGCATCCTCGCCGCGGCAGGCAAGAGCACCAACATCGAGCTCTACCCCGTGATGGAGAAGCTCGGCGGCAACGGCCCGATCATGGCCAACGCCCTGCGCGCCGCCGGCGTGAAGACCCGCTACATCGGCGCTCTGGGCAAACCGCACATCCACCCGGTTTTCGCGGAATTCGCCGCCCGCTCCGAAGCCGTCTCCGTCGCCGCCCCGGGCCTGACCACGGCCCTCGAGTTCAACGACGGCAAGATCATGCTCGGCAACACGATCAGCCTCGATGAAGTGACCTTCGAGACGATCGTGAAGGTCATGGGCGAAGGCGCCTTCCAGGATCTCCTCTCGCGCGCCGACCTCATCTCTCTGGTCAACTGGACCATGATCCCGAACATGACGGCGTTTTTCGTGGCGCTGCTCGAGAAGGTCATCCCCATGCTGCCCCCGCGCGACCAGCGCCTCTGGTGCTTCGACCTCGCCGACCCGGAAAAGCGCTCGAAGGGCGACCTCGTCACCGCCCTGCGCACGATCGCCCGCTTCCAGCAGCACGGCAGTGTCACGCTCGGCCTCAACCTCAAGGAAGCCCAGCAGGTCTGCGCTGCCCTCGAACTGGGCGAGCAGGCGACCGATCCCGAGGGCCTCAAGGAGATGGCCCGGCGCATCCGCCAGGAACTCGGCCTGGGCACGGTCGTGGTGCACCCGAAGGAATCCGCCGCCTGCGCCACCCGCGACGGCACCTGGTGGGTCGAGGGCCCCTACGTGGAGAAACCGAAGATCACCACCGGCGCCGGCGACCACTTCAACGCCGGCTTCGCCACCGGACAACTCCTCGGCCTCTCGCCCGAGGCCTGCCTCACGGTGGGAGTCTGCTTCTCCGGCATCTACGTGCGCACTGCCCGCAGTCCCTCGCTCAATGATGTTGATGCCTTCCTGAGGGACTGGTAGTTCTTCGGGCACCATGTCTGAAAACAACCAGAAGCCCGGACTGCTCATCTCCTTCGAAGGCGCCGAGGGGAGCGGCAAGACCACGCAGATCGAGATGCTCGTGCCCAAGATCGAGGCTCTCGGCCGCGATGTCGTGGTGACCCGCGAGCCCGGGGGCTCCGCCATTGGCGAAGAGATCCGCCATCTGCTCATCCGCACCAATGGCAGCGAGGAGATGTTTCCCGAGACCGAGCTTCTGCTGTTCGCGGCCAGCCGCGCCCAGCTCGTCCGAGAGGTGCTCGTGCCCAACCTCAAGGCCGGCAAGATCGTGCTCTGCGACCGATTTCTCGATTCGACCACGGTTTACCAGGGCGTGGCCCGCAGCCTCGCCCAGGACCCGGTCGAACAGATCAACAAATTTGCCGTCGGCGACGTCACCCCGGATCTCACCTTCATCCTCGACGTCCCGGCGGAGGTCAGCATCAAGCGCGTCAAGCACCGCGCCACCGACCTCCCCGATCGCATCGAACAGGAAAACATCGACTTCTACCGCATCGTCCGCGAGGGCTACCTGTGGCTCGCCAAATCGATGCCGGAGCGCTTCCACGTGATCGACGCCACCAAGTCCCCGGCGAAGGTGCACCAGGAAGTCTGGAAGACGGTGAAAAAACTCCTCAAGGCCGTCGAGGAACCGGTGCAGTCCTGAGGTCTGCCCGCGCGCCGAGCGTCCCGATCGACCATCGACCGATGTCAGCCGGTGCCGCCGTCTTCGAGGAATCCGCCGCCGGGCAGGTGATCCAACGCGCCCTCGAGAAGGGGCGCCTCGCCCACGCCCTGCTGCTGTTCGGGCCGGACATGGAGGCGCTCGAGGCATTCGCCCGGCACACCGCGGCCCGGCTGCTCGGCCTCGGGGTCGACTGGGCCGACTCCAATGCCTCCCACCCGGACTTTCTCACCCTGCGCCCCTCCGGAAAGATTCGGCAGATCAAGATCGGCGGCCGCGACGGCGCGGAAAACAACACGATGCGGCAATTCATCCGCCTCATCGGGCAGACGCCCCTCTCCGCCCCCCGCAAGGTCGCCGTCCTCTACGAGGCCGAACAGCTCAACGCCGCCTCCGCCAACGCCTTTCTCAAGACGCTCGAGGAGCCGCCTGCCGACACCACCCTGCTGCTGCTCACCACCCGCCCCTACTCGCTGCTCGCCACCATCCGGTCCCGCTGCCTGCACTTCCGTATCCCGAAGATGGCGACCACTGCCGACGACGATCCGGAGCTGGCCGCATGGCTCGAGGACTATCGGCAATGGCTCCGGGATCTCGCGGCGCTCGCGGGCCGCGTCGGCGCCCCCCGCGCCTCCCACGGGCGGCTGGTCATGACCGTCTATGGCCTCGTGGCCCGCTTCTCGGTCTGGCTGGAAAAACGCACCGCCGAAGCGTGCGCGGCCCTCAAGGAACAGGGCGCCTTCGAGAATCTCGACAACGATGAGGCCGAGGCCCTGAAATCGAGCACCGCCATCGACGTGCGCAATCGCTTCCTGGCGCTGATCGAGGAAGCCACCTGTGCCATCGCCCGGGAAAATCCCGCGACCGCTCCGGCGGCCATCGATTCCGTCAAGGCCCTGGAAAACCTCCAGGGGCTGCTTCGCGCCAACCTCAACATCAACACTGGACTCGAGAACTACCTGCTCCAGGCGCTGCGCGCATGGGCGCGGCGCGATTGACGCGGGCGCCCCACCCGGCCCCGGGCCCCGCGGCGGGCTGCGGCGAACATCGCCTCAATCGGTCACCGCGATGAATGCGCCACCGTGCCGCTGCGTCAGCTCGCGCATGAGATTGGCAAACTTCAGGCCCGATTGCCCGAGCGAGAAACCCGCCCGCAACAGATTGGGGAATCCGATGCCATTGATCACGATCGGCCGCTTGCCGTTTTCGTCCGGCGGATTGAGCCGGTCGATGCGAGCGAGCACGGACTCCGCGGTCTCGGTAAATTCGTCGCCGAAGACGTAGATGCCCATCTTCATCGTCTCGTCCTTCGGATCGTAGAGCGTGCGAATGGCGCGGATAATGCCCGGGACGGGATTCGAATTGCTGAAAATCGGATAGCGCCGCACCGCCTGAATCATCGCCTGCCGGGTCGCCGGCGAATCCGTCAGCCAGCCGTTGGCCCGCCCGAGGATAAAGCGGCCGTCGGCATCCAGAAACTGGACACCGTCGACCTGCGGATAGGCATTGATGACCTCCTCGAACTTGCGGACGACATAGCTCCAGAGCATCTCCGTCTGCGGATCGCGCATGCTGCCGGAGGTGTCGATGACGAAGGCGACATAGTTGCTCTCCACCGGCACGCCGATCGGCGTGCTCGCGTCGATTTGCGGGATGTCGATCTCCTTCTGCCGCGCGTCCCCCTCGCGCTTCATCTCGTCGAGCTCGACGACGAGCTTCTCCTTGCCGGCCGCCTCGTTCTGGATCTGCTCGCGCAATGTCGAGACCATGGCCTCGAGCGTCTCGATCTCCCGGGTGATCGTATCAATCGAAGTTCGCGCCGCCGTAAGCTGGGTGGTGAGAGAGGTCTTTTCGGCCTCGAGCTTGCCAAGGGCGGCCAACCGCTGCGCCAACACCCGCTCCAACTCCTCGCGGGATTGGTCGATGATCGTCTTCGTCGCCCCCATCGAGAGGATAAACAACAGAATGATCGCCCCGAAGCCGCAACAGATGCAGTCGAGGAAGGAAAGGCCGCCCTGGGGTTCTTCTCTGCGTTTCATGGCGCGTGATCGACTCAGAGCGCGTCTAGAAAGTCGCGAAACATGTCGCGGGTGGCGATTTTGGCCGTTGGGCAAGGCGCACGCGAGGCACCCGGGCCTGTTTGGCCCCGGTGCTCGCGGGCAACGCCGGCCACGGCCGAAAGCGCCCCCGCCCGAAGGGTTGGAGCAGAAAGCACCACGGCGCGGCGTTGCGCCGACAAGGGATAGCCCTTTCAGGGATACCCACTTGTCGGTGCGCCTTGCGGCGCGGTGCTTTTTGATCCAACGACATGATTCGGGACTTTTTAGACGCGCTCTCAGATGTCGGGCCAGCTCGGCGACGGACTGATGAGCGCTCCGTTGGTGGTGTCGGCCAGCTGCCAATAGAGAAACGCGGCCGCCGGGTCGCCGGACATCGGATACAGAATGGTGTTGATCGGCGTCTGCCGTGGCGCCGCGCGCACCGCCACGCGGAAGAAGCGTTCGCGATCGCGGTCGGTCGTCACACCGCCGGAGGGGACGGAATCGCTGAGCGTCGGCAACCCATCGGTGAGCAGCATGATGCTGTCGACCGACGGAAACATGTCCGAAAGCGAGAGAAAGGCGCGTTCGAGATTGGCGCCGCCGGAGGGCGTGAGGTTTTCCAGCGCCCGCAGCACCTCGGCGGTGGTTTCCCGGTCCATGGGATCGAACCAGTCGGCCTCGCGCTCCGGGATGAGCGGCCGCGCCTCGTTGTTGAAAACGAGGATCTGGTAGACCTGCGGCGGGCGCAGATTGGTGATGATCCACTGCACCGAACGCACGACCCGCCGCCATTTCACCGAGTTGCGCTTTTCCTCATCGGTCGCGCCGATCATCTCGAGCGCTTCGTCGACGGTATCGGCCACCATGCCGCCCGAAACCTCGATCATGAAGACGACGTAGTTTCCGGCAAAGTTGAAGCCCGTGAGATATTGCCGCCGCTGGGGATTGGGAAGCGGGATCGGTTTGGGTTCGTCCTCCGTGGGCAGCGCCTCCTTCTCGGCCAACAGGCGCTCAATCTCTTCTTGCAGGCTCGAGCGCTCCTGCAGCAGCAGCGCCAACTGCTCTTCCAGTTCGGTGATGTTCTTTTTCTTCTCCTCGTGCGTGGCTTGTTTCTCCGCGAGCGTATCCATCGCGAGCTTGAGCTGATCGCGCAGACCCTCGGTCTCTTCGGAGGTCTTCTCGATGTCGGCCTCGAGCTTGCTCACCATCACCTGGATCCGCGCCACGATGGAGTCCCGCGAGTCGGCCTGCTTGCCGATGGTCAGGACAAACAGCAGCAGCATCGCCCCGAACCCGCAGGTGATGCAGTCGAGAAAGGACAGGCTGAACGCCTCGAATCCCGCGCGCCTTTTCTTCCGTGCCGCCATGCCGGATACCTTCAGCCCGCCATCCTCACAAACAGCAGCCGCGCGAACCCGGGCAGCCCGTGGATCTCGAGCATATCTCCCGGAGCGAGCGCCACATCGCCCCCCGGAATCTCGTGGCGTTCCGAACCGACGACCGCCACCGCCCGCCACCCGGATTCACCCGGCTCGATGACCACGTCACAGGCGCCGATCGCCGCCGGCGAGACATCCACCGCGAAATCCCCCCGCTGAACGGCTCCCCCCGTCGCCACCCGCACGCCGGCCGCGTTCAACGGGTAACACA
>RFJS01000295.1 GCA_003694825.1 Verrucomicrobiota bacterium
CGCGACGAGGCCTTCGTCACCCGCCAGCGGCAGCAGTTGCGCGTCGATCTGTTGTTCTGGCGCGTCGTCCTCGGAGCGGCGGCGGTCATCGCCCTGCTGTTCGTCGGCGAGATCTTTTTGCTGGGGGCCCGCGGATACATCGGTTGGGTCAAAAGCCGCGTCGAAAGCCGGGCGGAGCTGGTGGCGGAGTTGGAGGAAAAACAGTCCATCGCCAACCGCGTGGCTGAGTTCGACCGCAGCGACATGCAGCCGATCGACATGATCCTCGCCGTCGCGGCGAAAAAGCCCGCGAGCGTCGTCTTCACCCGTGCGATCATCTCCGTGGGCAATCGTCTCGAGTTTTCCGCCACCACGCCGAACGTCTCCGATGTCAACGCCTTCGAGGCGGCCATCAAATCCATGCCGGAGGTCGAAAGCGTCGCGATTGCAAACGATCTGCGCACCAGCGCCGAGGGCACGACCTTCTCCATGACCGTCGCCTTCAAGCCCGGTGCCTTCCCGGCCGGGACCCAGGCCGCTGCGCTTCCGCGCCGCGACCGCGCGCCCGCGCAGTCCGAAAACGGAGGGCGTGCCTCATGAACGCATTTCTTGAAAAACTCCGCCCCTTCTTCCTCGCGCGCACCCGGCGCGAGAAGGTTTTCTTCACGGTCTTTCTCATCGTCCTCGTCCTCGTCTGGACCACCTCCTTCCTCGGCCGTCTCAAGGCCTTCAACCTCGAGCGCCAGGTCGTGCTCGCCGACGCCCGCAACCAGGCCCAGTGGCTCGAGAATCGCGAGAGCATCGAAGCCGGCTACGAGGACGCTCTCGCGCTGCTCCAGACGGCTCGGCTCCCGACCCGCAACGAAGTCATGGCGCAGATTCAGGAGCTGATCAAAAAATACCAGTTCAACCCCTTCACGCTCAATCCGCCCACCACCACCACGCGGCAAAATCTCCTCTTCCACACCTACACCATCTCCTTCCCCCGCGCCGAGTGGGACAAGCTCTCCGCCTTTCACGACGAACTCGCCACGGCCCTGCCCACGGTCAACCTCGAGCAGCTCACGCTCATCGCCGACCGGCGCAACCCCGCCCTCATCAACGCCCGCCTGCGACTCGTCGCCATCGAATTCAACCGCTGAACATGACGATGCGATCACCCATGCATCTCCTCTCTTCTCTCTTCCGCTCCCGCCGGGGCCGCCAGGTCGCCCTTGTCGCGGCTCTGCTCGCCTCCGCCCTCGCGGTGGCCGCCCAGGACAGCGACAGCGGTCCCGTCGGCCTCGTCCCGAAGGAAAATGCCGATGAGATCGTCGGCCGTCTCGCCTTCTCGGATACGTCGCTCGACAGTGTTCTGCAGACCCTCGAGACCCTCACCGGGCGCATCGTCATCCGCCCCCAGGCGCTGCCGTCGCCGCAGCTCAGCCTCAATGCCCGGCAGCCGCTGACGCGGGCCGAGGCGATCCTCGCCATCGAGAGCCTCCTCTCGATCAACGGCATCGGCGTCACCCCGCTCGGCGAAAAATTCCTCAAGGTCGTCCCCATCGCCAACATCCGCACCGAGGCGCCCGAGCTGGTCGTCGGTTCGCTCAAGGACGTGCCGCCCAGCGGCAAGGTCGTCAGCAAGCTCTTTCGTCTCCAGTATCTGGATCCCGGATCCTTTCAGCAGCAGGCCGCCCAGTTCGTCAGCGGCTTCGCCACCATCGTTCCCTTCCAGAACTCCAACGCCGTCATCGTCACCGACACCATCGCCAACCTGCAGCGGCTCGAATACGTCGTCTCCGAAGTCGACCGGCGCCTCGAAATCGAAACAAAGTTTTATCAGATCAACTACGCCAACGCCACCGAACTGGCCGAGCAGATCCGGGCCATGATCGAAAGCGCGCGCTCCAGCCTCGCGGGCAATGC
>RFJS01000296.1 GCA_003694825.1 Verrucomicrobiota bacterium
GACCGCGATGGAACGCTGCGGCTGCAGATGCCGGCGGGCGAGACGCCGGGACCCGGCGATGTGCTCGTGCGCCGCCGCCTGCGGACTGTCGATCTGCGCGGCCGCCGGCACATCGAGATCCGCGATATCGCCGTTTACGGGGGCATGATCGACCTTTCGGAAGGTGCCGGGCAAAATCTCATCTCGGGAGTGACGAGTTTCCACGGCAACCACACCGCGGGCATCGCCGACAGTCATCACTCGGGAAGCCGCAGCGTGTTTATCCAGGGCGACGAGAATACCATCGAGCGTTGCGAGATCGCCTACGGCTCGGGCACCGGCATCTGGGTTGAGGGGCGCGGCAACCGCATCCTCAACAACAGGATCCACGATTTCAATACGCTCGGCAACTATGACGCGCCGCTGGCGCTGCGACGCCCCGGCTCGCATACCCTGGTGAAGGGCAACACGATCTTTCACGGAGGCCGTGACGGGGTGCAGTTCTTTCATAAGCACGCGGAGTTCGCCTACAACGATGTCTACCGCAGCAACCTGATCGTGCACGACTGCGCGCCGATTTATACCGTCGGCGGTCCCTTCCACGGCGAGATTCACCACAACTGGTTTCACGACGTGCAGGGACGCAACGAGAAGCTCTACAAGGCCGCCGGTATCTACCTGGACAACAGCCCGGTCGGCTTCCTCGTGCACCACAATGTGGTCTGGAACACGCAGTGGGCGAGCCTGCAGATGAATCTCAACGCCGATGATATCCAGATCTACAACAATACCTTCTGGAACGGGTCGGAGGTGAACGGATGGTGGCGGCCGAAGGTCGGCGAGTTTCCCGATCTGAAGGAGGACACGCGCTTCGGCGACGTGAAGCAGTGGAACAATCTCGGCTATGGCGACCATTGGGATCCGCAGACGGATCAACGCAACAACCTCTCACTCGAGGGGGATCCCTTTGTGGACTTCGAGAACCGCGACTTTCGCCCCCGGCCGGGGTCGCCGGCGATCGATGCCGGCGTGGTCATCGAAGGGATCAACGATGATTTCGTCGGCGAAGCGCCGGATGTCGGTGCCTACGAAGCCGGAGCGGAGCCCTGGCGTGCCGGCATCGACTGGGATCCCGAGGCCGGACCGGCGGGCCACGGCGATTATGGGCTGCTCCCGGATGGGGCGCGTCTGTAGGACGGGGTGATGCGGGGCAGGCAGGCTGCCTGCCCCGACGCTGGACTGTGATCCCAGGGCAGGCAGGCTGCCTGCCCCGACGGTGGACTGGGCTTTTGAGCAGGCAGGCTGCCTGCTCCCACATGGTCAGCGGTGGAGGTGGCGCAGCCGGGCGACATCGGCGCGGGCTTCCATGAGCATGACGGACCAGTCGAAACGCCCCGTGCGGGCGAGCATCTGTGGAAAATAGCGGGCCTGGGAGTGATCGGCGTAGCGGGTGCAGTGCTCGTAGGAGGCGCTGGCGTGGTCGACGGCGGCGCGATGGTGCGCCTCGTCGCCGGTCGCCTGATACAGGGCGAGGGCGACGGCGGCCCGGATCTTGTCGGCGTAGTATTGGCCGAGGTAGCTCATGCCGCGGATGTCGGCAAGGGTGCGATCGAGCTCGTAGCCGGAGCCGGCGATGCGGTCGGCCGCGGCGAGTGCGGTTTCGGCGAGCTCGTCGATTTCGTCGGCCACCTGCAGGGGAGAGATCCCCGCCGGCGCTTCCCCGCGCTGGAGGGTGCCGACGTAGTCGCTCACGGAGAGCAGGCCGCTGCCCTCGAGCGTGCGGCCGCGGGCGAACGCTTCGATGCCGAGATACCCTTCGGTGTGGCTTTGTGAGTTTTCCACGGACCACATGTGGTCCCAGTCCCGCCAGTAGAAACGGTTGACCAGGGGGATGATCTTCGAGGCGGCCTGCCAGGCCTCGAGGAGCTGCGCGGGATCGGCCTCGGGGATGTGCCGGCGGATGGCGGCGAGGATCTCGTCGCGCCCGAGATCGATGTCGTAGCCGAGGCGCCCCCAGAGCATGAACGCGAACCAGTGCTTCTCGATCTCGAGCTGCCGCGGCACGCGGGATTGGCGGCTGACGAATTCGCGCCCCCAGACGTAGCCGTCGGAGCCGACGTAGTAGCCGGCGGTGACGTCGCGGTCGAACCGGGCGATGAACGCGCGCACGTAGTCGGGGTCGCCCCAGCGGTGGACGAAGATATCGTCGTTGCGCAGGTTCCACCAGGACTTGAGCCCGCGGGGCTTGAGGCTGGCGATGTGTTCGGCGGCGAAGGGCACCTCGGGCGAGGAGTAGAGGCGGGCCCGGGCGTATTTGAAGCTGAAGGCGAAGGGGTCCGGGTAGTCGGCCCAGTGGCGCATGATGTTCTCGAAGCCGGTGTTCCAGAAGCGGTGGATGAACTCGATCGTGCGGGCCGGTTGCTCCGCCCTGGCGTCGAGGATGCCGAGGCCGTAGGTCTCCCAGAGCCATTTCTCGCGGTCGTAGTCGTCGCCCCGGGGGAAGTGCTCGCCGGCGGTCACGCCGATGCCCTTGAGGTCGGGGTAGGTGAGGATGAAGGTCTTCACCGCGTCGCGCAGGTAGGCGATGGTGGCGGGATTGTGGACGTCGTGGGTGATGCCGTATTTGCCGGGTTGCTCATCCGGAATCGAGTTGGCGTAGGTCCGGTAATAGGGCGGCACCGGATGGGCGGCGCCGTTGAGGCAGATGTTCCAGGTGATGAAGTAGACATCGACGCCGCGGTCGCGGGCGTGCCGCATGACTTTTCGCCAGAAGGCGATCTTGTCGTCGATTGTCATTGACTTTACGATACGCAGGTCGCTGACGACGTTTTCGGAAACGAGCTGAGGCTCGCCCCATTCGTTCTCGCGGCCATTCGGGACGGCCCGGGTGA
>RFJS01000297.1 GCA_003694825.1 Verrucomicrobiota bacterium
CGCGCCGCGCCATCCCTTCCCGCCGAGCGCCCTTCGTGACCAGGGGCAGCGCCTGGCCCGGCACCTCACCCACACCCTGCCAGGCGAGGTTGTCGTGTCCGTCGACTTCAGCGTCCTGCCCGAAGCCTCCAGGGCCGACACCCCGACCACGGTGCTGGCGATCCACACCAATGCGGCGGTTCCGGCCGACTGCTCGTGGCGGATCTGCTACGTGGCCGCCGCGGCGGGTGGTTTCGAGTCGACCGGCTGGATGGAGGCGCGGCTGGACTTCACCCGGCTGCCGGCCATCTCTCCGCACACAGCGGAATTGTTGAAACGCCGGATCCAGGCCCACCGCTGGCCGGGGTTTGTCGTCGAAACCGGCGAGAGCAGCGTGTCGATCGGTCAGGCTTTTGACTGGCCTCCGCCGCCGCGAAGGCTCGCCGCCACGATCGCGCCGCAGCTCTCCCGCTTGATCACGCAGCTGCATGCGCTGCTCGTCGAGGTCTTCGGCCAGGCGGGTTCCCCGCACGGCGGGCGGGGTGACGACGGCCTGGTGGTTCCCGGCTCCCTCGCGCCTGCTGCCGGGGACGAGGAAGTCGCCTGAAACGGCCAGCGTTCTATCCTCCTCCGGCAGGATCTCCAGGCGGCTCTTCTCGCCCGGGAGTCGTCTGACGCGGACAAAAAAAATGGAGGCGCGGGCCGGAATCGAACCGGCGCATAGGGCTTTTGCAGAGCCCGGCCTTACCACTTGGCTACCGCGCCTCTTCGGACGGCGGTCCCGTGACCGCCCGTCGAACAGACGCCTGAACATTCGGAAGAGCCCGCGTGTTTCAAGAGGATTTTTCGATCGTTTCGGATAGACTCGATCTTCCTGCCGCATGATGAAGTGCCTCATGCCGGCAACCGTCTTCACGATCGCGAACCAGAAAGGAGGCGTGGGCAAGACCAAGACCGCCATCAACCTCGCCGCCGCCCTTGCCGAGCGCAAGGTGCCCACCCTCCTCGTCGACCTCGATCCACAGGGAAACGCCACCAGCGGCCTCGGCATCGACCGGATCGAGGGCCGGAGCATCTACGCCGCTCTCAGCGGCGAAGGCACCGCCGCCGAGATGGTCGTGGACACCCACATCAAGAATCTCTCCGTGCTGCCCGCGGAGGTCGACCTGGCGGCCGCCGAGATCGAGCTGGCCCAGCGCGAGGACTACCTGCTGCAGCTCAAAAACGCCCTCGCCCCGATCACGGACTCTGACCGGTTTCGCGCCGTGATCATCGATTGCCCGCCGGCGCTCGGGCTGCTCTCGATGAACTCGCTCGCCGCAGCCGATTACCTGCTGATCGCCCTGCAGTGTGAGTATCTCGCGCTCGAAGGGCTCGGCCAGATCCTCCGCGTGGTGGAGCGGCTTCACGAGGCGGGCGTCAACAACGATCTCGAGGTCGGCGGCATCATCATGACAATGTATGACATGCGCACCAACCTCTCCCGCCAGGTCGTCGAAGAGGTGCGCTCCCACCTGCCCGAGAAGGTCTTCGACACCGTCATCCCCCGCACGGTCCGGCTCAGCGAGGCCCCGAGCTTCGGCAAGACCATTTTCGAATACGACAAGCAGAGCCCCGGAGCGAGCGCCTACCGCAACCTCGCCAGGGAGGTCATCAAGCGCTTCGGCCTCGCCTGAACGGGCCGCGGGGATCCGCGCCGTCTGTTCCTCCCGGGCCCCGTGTCCGTGTTCCCATGACCGCCATCACCCAGATCGATATCACCGGCATCGCCGGGCGGCTGGCGCACCCGTTTCGCAAATACGGGCATGTCTTTGCGGTCGGCCTCCAGAGCGCGCTCGTCTACCGGTGGAACTTCGTCATCCGCGTGGGGTTTTCACTGTTGCATCTCGCGGCGGTCGGCGTGCTGTGGGGAGCGGCCTACGCCGGGCGGGAGCACATCGGGGGATTCTCCTTTCGGGAGACCATGGGCTACTTCCTGATGCTCATCGTCGCCAACTACCTGATCAGCGCGTTCAATGAGGATTACCAGATCGGCGAGGAAATCCGCGGCGGCACGATCAACCAGTTTCTCACCAAACCCATCGACTACTATGCCTATCGGCTCACGTTGTTTTTCGCGAGCCGGCTGGTGACGGGCGTGATCGTGCTGATCCCCGTCGTGCTGCTGCTGCCCCTGCTCGGCGACTACCTGCCGTCCGGGCTGGCGCCGTGGCAATGGGCGGCGGCGGTCCCGGCGTTTTTTCTCGCCGCGATCATCCAGTTCAGCATCGCCTTCTGTTTCGGCCTGCTCGCGTTCTGGTTCCTCGAGATCCAGGGATTCGTCATCCTCTCGATGGCGGTGGAGACGCTGCTCAGCGGCCAGGTGTTTCCCCTCGATCTCCTGCCGGATACGATCTACCGGATCAGCCAGTATCTGCCGTTCTACTACCAGGCCTACTTTCCCGTCGCGCTGATCTCGGGGCGCATCGAGAGCGCCGCCGAAGCGCAGATGGGCCTGATCATTCAATCCGCGTGGGTGCTCGCCTTTCTCGCCTTCGGACGGCTGCTGTGGCGTTGCGGCCTGCGGCGACATACCGCCGTCGGAGGATAGCCCCCGCCCGAACCAGCGTGACCGATGAGTCTGCTCGCCTATCTCCGCATCTGGCTCGCGTCCATCCGCTACTCGGTGGTCCGCACGATGATGTTTCGCTTCGACTTCATCCTCTGGGTACTGGTCGACGGCGCGTGGATGGGCGTGAACCTGCTGCTGATCGAGGTGATGTTTCGCCACGTCGATGCGATTGCGGGCTGGGGCAAGGCCGAGATGATCCTTCTGGTGGGCACAGCCATGCTCGTCATGCGGCTTTTCATGACGTTTTTTCTCACCAACCTCTTTTCCGTGGACCGGCTCGTGCGGGAGGGGATGCTCGACTTCTACCTCGCGCAACCGGGGAACCCGCTGTTCATGCTCTCGACGCGGCGCATCGACCTGGACGGCTTCGTCAATACCGTCGTCGCCGTGGGCATCGTCGCCTACGCGGTCCATCAACTCGGCATCCGGCCGGGATGGGCGCAGATCGGCCTTTACGGGCTGATGGTTCTCGCCGGGCTGATCATTCACTACGCGACCGTCGTCGCCATCGTCTCGCTCGCCTTCTGGATCACGCGCATCCAGGGTATCGAAGGCGGCTACTGGGCGATTTTTGATCTCTCGCGACTGCCGCGGCCGGCGCTGCGCGGGGTCATGGAGTTCGTCTTTGTCTACCTCTTCCCCGCCGTGATCGTTTCGAATTTTCCGGCCGAGACGATCCTGCATGGGCCCCATCTCGGCCACCTGCTGTGGTTGCTGGGAGCAGCCCTGGGATGGTTTGCATTTGCGGTCGGGCTGTTTCACCTTGGGTTGCGGCGTTATTCGAGCGCAAGCTCGTGACCGGCGCCGCGTCCACCGTCCCATCGTCATGCCGGATCTTCCCGCCAGGCTCCACGCATTTGAAGAACGGATCGGCCATCGCTTCCGCGATCCCGATCTGTTGCTTCGCGCCCTCTCCCATCCATCGATTCTTCAGGACGACGCCGAAGCCACGCACAATCAGCGGCTCGAGTTTCTCGGCGACGCCGTTCTCCAGCTGATTCTCACCGAGAAGCTCATGGAGCTTTTCCCGACGGAGCGCGAGGGCGTGCTCACCCGCCGGCGCGCCGCCCTCACCCGCGGTGTATTTCTCGCCGAACTGGCGCACGAACTCGGTGTGCCAAACGTGCTTCAGGTGAGCACCGCCGAACGCGCCAACCGCGGACATCTCCGTCCCGGCGCCCTGGAGGACGCGGTCGAAGCGCTCGTCGCGGCCATCTTTCTCGACGTTGGCTGGGAACAGACCCGCGATGTCGTCCTCGGGTGGTATGGCGACATCGCCATGCGGATCGAGCAGCTCGAAAACGAGATCAACCCGAAGGGCAGGCTCCAGGAGATCGTCCAGCCCAGGCATGGCAACGGCGCTCTGCGCTACATCACGCTCCGCGCTGAAGGCCCGCCCCACGACCGCCACTTTGCCGTCGAAGTCCGCCTGTTCGACCGTCCGCTCGGCCAGGGGGAGGGACGATCCAAGAAGTCCGCAGAAGAGGCGGCGGCTCGCATCGCCCTGAAGACGCTTGAGACCGAAGGTGTCTGACTCTCTCGAAACCGAGCCCATGGCCCTGAAACCGCGGCGCATCGTGGGCGTGCCGCCGCCCGCGATCGGCGCCGTGATCGATGAGTGGCGCCACCGGGGCCGTCACGCCGTCACACTCGCGATCGTGGCCGACACCGCAACCGCCGAGAAGCTCGCCGAAGACATCACGGTCTTCGCCGCGGCCCGGTCGGCCGAAAACGCCAAAGCCCCCCGCGCCCGTGCCCTGTTCTTCCCCGAATTGCGCGAGGGGGGCGCCGGAGATCCTGAGAATTTCGACCTCGCCAGCGACCGCATCGCGGTGCTCGAGAGCATGGCCGAGGCCTCGGCCAGAAAGCCGCTCACCATCGTCACGACCCCGGCCGCGCTGCTTCAGCCGGTCCCGGACCGTCAGTGGCTCGCCGACAACACCGTGTGCCTGCGGGCCGGCCAACGCTTCCCGCACGGCCGCCTCGTCGAGCATCTTCGGCGGCTCGACTACGACGAAGAGGCGCTTTGCGACGCTCCGGGCCAGTTCTCCGTGCGCGGCGGCCTCGTCGATATCTATCCGATCACGGCCGACCGCCCCTATCGTATCGACTTCTTCGGCGACGAAATCGAAGAGATCCGCGCCTACGATCCCGCCACGCAGCGATCCACCGAAAAAGTATCGGAGATCCGCATCGCGCCACCGCCTCAGTTGACCGACCGGTCCGACTCCGGTCGACTGGCCCGGCTTCCCGATCTCGCTCGCGCGCCCCTGCACTGGATCCTCGTCGAACCCGAGGACATCGCCAGTGCCGTCTCCGCACTCGCCGCGGAGAGCACCGCCGCCGGTGCCGCCGCCTGGCTTCCGCTCCTGCGCGAGCGGGCCGCCGCGGGCGATGTCTTCACCGAAATCGCCGACCTCGACCTCGGAACACCCGCGGACAGCCCTGAGGATGAACCGGCCGCCTTCGACGCCGAACCACTTTCCAACTACCGATCCCTCGCCGACGAGCGCAGCCTCGCGGACGAACGCCTCATCGAGGAACAGACCCGCCGGGCACAGTTTTTCAACTACCTGGCGGAGTGGGCGCGACGCGGGGAACACATTCTCGTGGTGCTCCCCCGCCCGGGCGAGGAACAGCGCGTCACCGAGCTGCTCAAGGAATCGCCCGCGCTCCAGGGACTGCAGCCGGCCTTCAGTGTCGGCAGCCTCAACGAAGGTTTCCGCATCTGCTTTCGCAAGGGACACGAGCGTCTCTCCTGGCCCGCGCTGCGCGGCGCCCGCGGTCTCGTCGTCGTCACCGAGACCGAGATCTTCGGGTGCAAGCGCCGCCGCCGTCCCCGGGGGCGCGTCAAGCAACTGGTCAACCAGTCACAGGTCGACCAGCTCCTGGATTTCTCCGAACTGGTCGAGGGCGAGTTCGTCGTCCACCTGCAGCACGGCATCGCCATCTATCGGGGCTGCAAGCGCATCGAACTGCAGGGCGAGACCCGCGAAGTGCTCACGCTCGAGTTCGACGGCGGCGTCGAGCTGCACGTGCCCCTGCAGGAGTCCCACCTCGTCAGCCGCTATGTCGGGCTCACCCGGGCCAACGTCCAGCTCGGCCGCATCGGCTCGGGCCGCTGGGAAAAAGTCCGCGCCGCGGCTGAAAGGGCCACCCTCGACTACGCGGCAAAACTGCTCGAAACCCAGGCCCGCCGCGCCGTCGCGGAAGGCTTCGCCTTCGCCCCCGACAACGAATGGCAGCGCGAATTCGAAGCCACTTTTCCGTATCGGGAAACCCCTGACCAGCTCCGGGCCATCCAGGACGTCAAGGCCGACATGGAAAACGCCGAACCCATGGATCGGCTCATCTGCGGCGACGTCGGCTTTGGCAAGACGGAGGTCGCGCTCAGGGCGGCGTTCAAGGCCGTCATGAGCGGCAAACAGGTCGCCGTCCTCGTGCCGACCACCGTTCTCGCCCAACAGCACTTCACCACCTTTCGCGAGCGCATGAGCGGTTTCCCCGTCGTCGTGGAGATGGTCAGCCGCTTCCGCACAAAGCGCGAACAGACGCGCATCCTCACTGCCCTGAAGGAAGGTCGCGTCGACATCCTCATCGGCACTCATCGGCTCGTGCAGCGCGACGTCCAGTTCAAGGATCTGGGCCTGGTCATCATCGACGAAGAGCAACGCTTCGGCCTCAAGCACAAGGAGATCTTCAAGGAATGGCGGGCCAACGTTGACATCATCAGTATGAGCGCCACGCCCATTCCCCGCACGCTCTACATGGCGCTCACCGCCGCCCGCAGCCTCAGCGTCATCGAGACCCCGCCGGCGGAGCGCCGGCCCATCCAGACCATCGTCAAAAGCTACGACGAAAAGCTTGTCCGCGAGGTCATCCTCCGCGAAATCCGCCGCGGCGGCCAGGTCTACTACCTCCACAACCGCGTGCAGACCATCGACGCGGTCGCCCGCCGCCTCAAGGAACTGCTGCCCGAGGTCACCTTCGGCGTCGGACATGGCCAGATGGGCGAAAAACAGCTCGAGCGCGTCATGCTCGACTTCATGGACGGGCGTTTCCAGGTGCTCGTCTGCACCACGATCATCGAGTCGGGCATCGACATCCCCAACTGCAACACGATCATCATCGAGGGTGCCGACCGCTTCGGCCTCTCCCAGCTCTACCAGCTCCGCGGCCGCGTCGGCCGCTTCCGCCGCCAGGCCTACGCCTACCTGCTGCTGCACCGCCACGCCCGGCTCCTCGATATTGCCCGCAAGCGTCTCAACGCCATCCGGCATCACAACCAGCTCGGCGCGGGTTTTCGCATCGCCATGCGCGATCTCGAGTTGCGCGGCGCCGGCAACCTCCTCGGCGCCGAGCAAAGCGGCCACATCGTCGGCGTCGGTTTCGAACTCTACTGTCAACTGCTGCGCCAGAGCATCGCCCGCCTCAAGGGCGAGCCTGCCGCCACGACAATCCGCGCCACCGTCAAACTCGACTTCATCATCCTCGGCGAGCGCCGCGAAGCCCCCTCCCCCGGCCTCGCTCCGGCCGCCGGCCGCCGCACCGACGGCTACACCGCACTCAAAGACGTCGAACTCGAAGACGGCCACATCCCCGCCGAGGAGGCGAGCATCCCCACCAGCTACGTCTCCGAGATGCAGCTGCGCGTGAGCATCCACAGGGAACTCGCCATGGCGGAAACGGTCGAAGAAGTTCGCCGGATCGGGCGCGACCTCGAGGATCGCTTCGGCAGGCCGCCCCGGCCCGTCCAGCTCCTCCTCATGATCACCGAGATCCGATGCCTCGCGGAACGAAAACACATCCTCTCGGTCGAGACCGAAGGAAACCGATTGAAACTCCGGCGCGTCAGCGCCACACGCGATGACTTCGTGATGCTCGGCAAACGCTTTCCCCGCTTGACCGGCAAAAACGCCGTTTCAAGGCTGAAAGAAATCCGCGTCTTCCTTAACAACCTGTCTGACTGAAAGTTCCATGATCCGCTCCCTCTCGAAATACGCTGCTTTCGTGGTGGCCTTGACCACGCTGGCGGTGTCTTTCGCCTCGGCCCAGGCCACCGGCGACGTCGAAGTCGGCGCCCGTTTCGCCAACGGCATCGCCGCCATCGTCGAAAACAGAATCATCACCGTGGGAGACATTCGCCGGGAGATCCAACCGCTGCTCCCGCAAATCCGCATGCAGAGCCGGACGGAGGCCGAATTCCGCAAGAACATCGAATCCGTCGAAGACGAGATCATCCAGAACCTCGTCGATCAGGTCCTCATCGTCAAAGACTTCTACAGCGACGAAAAGCGCCGCATCCCGCCCAACATCATCGACGAGGAAATCGAAGAGCGCATCATCACCCAGTTCGAGGGTGACCGCTCCAAGTTCCTCGAATACCTCCGGGCCATCGGCAAGACGCAGCGCGAATACCGCCAGCTCGTCACCGAGGAGATCATCGTCGGCTACATGCGCGGGCAGATGCGCAAGTCCGAAGCCGTCGTCAGCCCGGTGAAGATCGAAAACTTCTACGTCGAGCACCGCGACCGTTTCTACCAGCCGGATCGCGCCCACATCCGCCTCATCAAACTCTCCCGCATCGCCGATGAGGACGAGGCCATCCTCGAGCAGACCGCCGAGACGATCCTCAAGCGCCTCGAAGCCGGCGAGTCCTTCGCCGACCTCGCCCGCGAGTTCTCCCAGGACAGCCGCAAGGAAGAAGGCGGCGACTGGGGCTGGCTCAACCGGGAAGACCTTCGCGAGGAACTGGCCGACGCCGCCTTCGCGCTCGAACCCGGGCAACACACCGAACCGATCCGTCTCGGCGACGACATCTACATCCTCTACCTCGAAGACAAGCGCGACGCCGGCATCCAGCCGCTCGAGGAAGTCCGCGACCAGATCGAACGCATCCTCGTCAGCCAGATGGCCCGCCAGGCCCAGGAACGCTGGCTCGAGCGCCTGCGGCGCAACGCCTACGTGCGCTACTTCAACTGACCACGGACCACCTCCCCCGGCGGCCGACACCATCCCGGCCGCGAACAGCCGTGCAACCGCCTATCGGGTGCGCTCCTGGCGCGCTTCCTCCGGTTTCGTCTTCTCGTTGACGCAATCGCGCACGCCCGCCCAGTGCCCTTGGGGCGCCGCCCAGCGCACGGCATTGGCCAACACCCGACGCACATTGGGATCGTAATAGGTCGGGTAGGTCTCGTGACCGGGGCGGAAATAAAAGATCTTGCCGTTCCCGCGGCGCCAGCAGTTGCCACTGCGGAACACCTCGCCACCGGAAAACCACGAGATAAACACCTGCTCCTCGGGCTCCGGAATCCCGAACGGCTCGCCATACATCTCTTCGGCCGGCAACTCGAAATACCGGTCCAGGCCCGCCGCGATCGGATGCCCGGGATTGCACACCCAGATCCGCTCGCGATCGTCCGCCTCGCGCCAGCACAGGCTGCACGAAGTTCCCATCAGCCTGGTGAACGGTTTCGAAAAGTGCCCTGAGTGCAGCACGATCAGTCCCATGCCCTGCAGCACCCGTGTCTGCACCCGGGCCGCCACTGCGTCCGACACCTGATCGTGCGCCATGTGTCCCCACCAGGTGAGCACATCCGTTTGCGCCAGCCGCTCCTCCGAGAGGCCATGCTCCG
>RFJS01000298.1 GCA_003694825.1 Verrucomicrobiota bacterium
TCGCCGAAGTCGGCCTGGCCGAGCTGGGTGACCCGGTAGAGCGTCCAGGCGGTGCCCAGGCCCATGGTGACGAAGGCGGCGCGGCGCGAGCGCGGGAAACGCCGCGCGATCGCTCCGACGGCGGGGCCGTTCCAGAGCAGGAGCCCGGCGCAGCCGAGCAGCACGAGGCCGGTGAGGAACGTTGCGGTGAAGAGGGTCATGGGCGGATCGAATCCTGTTTCTTATCTCCTTCTCTTGTTTCCTTATCTCCGAATTCGGCCAATCCATAACCTTCCGCATCCTCGCCGATCTTCGTCGAAAAGTGCGAAATCAGACCCGAGATCATTGCAACGGCTTCGTGCAGGATTGCTTTCCCTTCTCGGGCTCGTTCCCGGGTAATCAGATTCTTTGCGACGAAAACATCGAGGCACGCGGCACACTCTACAGCCGATCCCCGGGCGATATCGAAAAACCGACGTCTGTCAGCGGCCGACCTCTTTCCGTTTCCCTCTGCAAGGTTAAGTAGGATGCTCGTAGATGCCCGGTCTAGTTGTTCTTTCGCCGCGGATCTTCCTGTGATCTCTTGATTCACTCCCTCAACCCAGGCCACGAACTCGATCGCCCTTTGGTAGGCCGTCAGCTTTTCATGATGGAAATGAGGCGAAGTCATTGAAGAGGAGAGAAAGACACAGGATCAGGAGACAAGAAACAGGATAGGTTCTTACACCACCGCCCCCACCAGACTGCTCGCTGAGGCCCGTTCGATTCGCACGTTGACGAGTTCGCCGATAAGGCGCTCGTGGCCCTCGAAGTGGACGGTGCGGTTGCCGGGGGTGCGGCCGGTGAAGCGCAGGCCTTTTTTGTCCGGGCCTTCGACGAGCACTTCCTGGATGGTGCCGACGAGGCTCTGATTGCGGCGGAGGGACTGGCGGTGCAGCAGGTCGAGCAGGATCTGGTTGCGGCGTTCCTTTTCTTCGGCGGGGAGCTGGTCGGGCAGCGTGGCGGCGGGCGTGCCGGTGCGGATGCTGTATTTGAAGATGAAGGCCATGTCGTAGCCGACACGCTCGAAGAGATCGCGGGTCTGCTCGAAGTCCTCCTCGGTTTCGCCGGGGAAGCCAACGATGATGTCGGTGGAGAAATACATGTCGGGCACGGCGGCGCGCAGGTCGTCGACGATGCGCAGGTAGGCCTCGCGGGTGTAGGGCCGGTTCATGGCCCGGAGGATGCGGTTGGAGCCCGACTGGACAGGGAGATGCACGTAGGGACAGAGCTTGGGCAGGTCGCGGAAGGCCTCGACGAGATCCTGTTTGAAGCCGCGCGGATGCGGCGAGGTGAAGCGGATGCGGGCGATCCCGGGCACCTCGTGGATGGCTTCGATGAGCTGCACGAAGGGGCTCTTGCCGTTTTTGAAGGGGATTTCGCGGCGGCCGTAGCTGGTGACGATCTGGCCCAGCAGGGTGATTTCCCGGGTGCCGGCGGCGGCAAGCTCCTCGACCTCGGCGACGATGTCCTCGATGGGGCGGCAGCGCTCCTCGCCGCGCGTCTTCGGGACGATGCAGAAGGTGCAGGCCATGTTGCAGCCCTGCATGATGGAGACGAACGCGGAGACCTTGCGGCGGTCGGCGGGCAGGTGGTCGCGGATGGTGTTTTGCGAACCGGCCTCCTCTTCGAGGTCGATCACCGTGGAGGGGCGGGGGCCCTGGGCCTGGAGGGTGGCGATGATGTTGTCGAGGTGATCGGGGACCTGGTGAAATTTCTGAGTGCCGACGAGCAGGTCGAGGTCGGGCAGGCGGTCGAGGAGGTCAGCGCCGCGGTTCTGGGCCATGCAGCCCATGATGCCGAGGACGAGGTCGGGCTTTTCCCGTTTGCGGGCGGCGATGTAGCCGGCTTTGCCGATGGCCTTCTGCTCGGCCTGGTCGCGGACGCTGCAGGTGTTGAGCAGGATGATGTCGGCGCTGTGTTCGGAGTCGACGATCGTGTAGCCGCGGTTGCGCAACATGGCGGCAACGGCCTCGGAGTCGCGCTCGTTCATCTGACAGCCGTAGGTTTTGATGTAGACGCGGTTCATGCGGCGACGCGGGCCCTGTGAAGGGAGGAATGGTTCATCGGTTGGATCGGAACAGGCTCCCGACGGGGCCGGGACAGCGCCCGGCGGCGGGAGGACCGTTACCGATGCAAGAGGCCCCGCGGCGGGTCAACACGGGAAAGGGCGGGCGGAGCGGCGGGGAGGAGCCGGGCCGCGGTCGAGCTACTCGCCGGAAAGCGGCTCGTCGTGCATGGCCATGTAGTAGAAGCGGATCATGTTGGTGACGGCTTCTTCGGCGGCGGGTCGATAGTCCTCCTCGACGAGTTCGCGACGCATGCGCGGGCGCGTGTCCTGCCCGCGAAAGACGCCCATGTCGAAGACTCCGTCCTCGACGAGAAGGCGGGCCTGGATGTGGCAGTCGACCACGATCGAGGTGTCGAGACTCATCGGGGAGACTTCCCAGCGCTGCAGGATGATTTCGAGCCGTTGCGTGGCCGGCGGGACGCTGCCGCCTGCCCGCTCGAAGGTGATTTCTCCGGTGATGCCGGCCATGTGGAGGCGGCTTTCGAGAACCCCGGTGAGGGCGATAAAGCGTTCCTGCTCGTAGGCCGGGGCCGTCCACGCGTCGTCGGCGCGAGGGAAGACCTGATCGTAGATCACGACTTGCAGGGGGCCGGCCGGATCGAAGGGGACGGGCAGCCGCGCCGGTGCGACGATGGGGAGAGCGAGGAGGCAGAGGGCGAAAAGCAGGGGGACGCGCAGCAGCATGGGAGGGCGGAGGGTTCGACCGGCAGTCTTGTCGGGGATGCCCGGCGAGACAAGCCCGCGCGTCCCCCGGCGCAGGGTGCGATCAGGCGTCGCCACCCTGCGCGGCGAGCAGGGCGGTGACGATTTCGTTGGCGAAGAGAGTCATGGCCTCGAGGTCGGCCTCGGTGGGCACATCGACGCCGTCGCCGGCGAGCGTGATGCCGATCCGCACGCGATCGGTCATGCCCGGTGCGGTGGCGTCGAAGTCGACCGTCTCGAAGCGGTCGAGCCAGCGGTAGAGCCGGGCAAGCTGTTCTTCGCTGATGGCCAGCCGGGCGACGAGGCGGTCCTCGCCGGAACGGCACGACCATGCCGTGGCGATTCCCGTGCGGCTGACCGCCACGCGGTCGCAGTTGCCCTGGCCGCGCACGCCGCGCCGCGACCAGATGAAGGCCCGGTCGGACGCGGGCTCGGTGAGGCCGAGATCGGCTTCCCGCCACACCATGTGCGCCCACTCGGCGATGAGGCGCTGCACCGTGGGCGTGGCTTCAGCCTCCCCCACCCCGGCGAAGACGATCTCGCCCGCGGGGGTGCGCGCTTCGAAGGGGCCATAGGTGGCGAGAAACTGCTGCAGGTCGTGGGCGCGGTCGGGGACGCCCAGGGCCGTGTCGATGAGCGGCCCGCCCCGGCGGCCGAAGGCGATCCGCCGGGTGCCGATGATGAGCATGTGAAACGAGCGGGCGTCCCGCCAGGTAACGAGGGGCTCCCCCACTTCGGGCCGGGGCGCGAGCGCGAGGCGCACGCGACGACCGTCCAGATCGGTTCGGTAGTCGTAGCGATGTCCCTCGGCGAGGAGGCTGACGGCATAGCCGGGGACGATCATCTGGCCGCAGATCTCGCCATCGGCGGGCAGCCCGAGGCACGTGTTGGGCCATTCGGCGGGGGCGACGGAGAGGACCTGGATCGATTCGGCGGGAATGCGCAGATGGCGCGCCAGTTGTTCGATGGCGGGGCGGGCGGCGGCAACGTCTTCTCTGGCCGGCGGTCGGGGCGCGGCCCGGCGGGGTGTCGCCGGAGCGGCCGGAGCCGCGGTGGCGGGATCGGGAGTGAGGGGCGAGGGCGGAGCCGCCGGAGCCGCGGATGTTTCGGACCGGTGTGGCCGGGTGGTGGCACAGCCGGCGGCGAGCAGGGCGATCAAAAGGAGTTGTGAAATGCAGAAGAGAGACCGGGCCATCCGGGGTTCACCGCTATTTGTTCCTCAACCCGGGGTCAAGATGGGCGACAATTCACCGATATGAGCGAGCCACTTCTCCCACGGATGACCCCCATGATCGGGCGCATGGCCCGGAGCATGATCCGCATGGCCGGCCGGCGCCGTTTCCTGCGTGTGAGCCTGGCGCTGTCTGCCGTCCTGAGCCTGGCGCTCGGTTCGACGGCTCATGCCGCGCCGCGGCTGCCCGCGGTTTTTGGCGATGGCATGGTCATACAGCGCGATGTGCCGATCCCGGTCTGGGGATGGGCCTCGCCGGGCGAAACCGTCACGGTGAGTTTCAAGGGGCGCACCGAGACCGATATCGTCGACGAGGACGGCCGCTGGGAAGTGACGCTCGGCGCGCTGCCCGCGGATGAGATCTCCGCCGACCTCGTCGTCTCGACGGGCGAAGGAAAGGACAAGATCGTGGTGACCAATGTCGTGGTGGGCGACGTGTGGCTGGCTTCCGGACAGTCCAACATGGCCTGGACCGTGGAGCGCTCGGCCAACGCCGAGGAGGAGATCGACGCCGCCCGCTACCCGCTCATCCGCGAGATGGCCGTGGCCCGGAGAACGGCCACCGAGCCGCAGGAGGAAACGGAGGCGACCTGGGTGGTGTGCAGCCCCGAGACAGCCGGAAAGTTCTCGGCGGTCGGCTACTATTTCGCCCGCAAGCTGTTTCGCGAACTGGACGTGCCGATCGGCATCATCAACAGCACGTGGGGGGGCACGCCGGTTGAGGCATGGACGCGGCGCGACGCGCTGGCCCGCGACCGGCGGTTGATGGACATCTTTGTGCGCTGGGAGGCGATTCTCGGCGAGTTTCCCGATGCGCTGGAGCGCTACTACCAGGCGGTGAAGGACTGGGAGGAGAAAAAGCAGCTGGCGGCCTCGCTCGGCTCCGAGTTCAACGTGCCGAAACCGCGTCCGCCGCGCGGGCCGAAACACCAGCACCGGCCCGGCAACCTCTACAACGCCATGATCAATCCGCTCACACGCGTGCCGATCAAGGGCGTGATCTGGTATCAGGGCGAGTCCAACGCCTGGAACCCCGAGGAGTATGCCGTCTCCTTCCCGGTCATGATCCGCGACTGGCGCGCTCGCTGGGCGCAGAGCGAGCTGCCGTTCTACTTCGTGCAGCTCGCCAGCTTCGCCCCTGAGGGCCAGGCCGAGGACGGCGACTGGCCATGGCTCCGCGAAGCCCAGACCGCGGCGCTGAATCTTCCGGATACCGGCATGGCCGTGACCATCGACATCGGCGAACGCGACGACATCCATCCGCGCAACAAGCAGGATGTCGGCGATCGCCTCGCCCGGCTGGCGCTGGCGAAGACCTATGGCCGCCAGATCGAGTATTCCGGGCCCACCTACAAGTCCATGCGGGTGCGCCGCGGAGTGGTCGAGCTCACCTTCGAGCACGTGGCCGGCGGGCTCGCGGCGTTCGGCTCGGATGTGGAAGGCTTCGAGATCGCCGGCGAGGATCGCGTGTTCTACCCGGCGCGGGCCCGCATCGAGGACAACAAGGTCTACCTGTCGAACAGCCAGGTGAGCGAACCGGTGGCGGTGCGCTATGCCTGGGATAATTTCCCGAAGGCGACGCTGACCAACAGCGAAGGTCTGCCGGCGGCGCCCTTCCGCACCGACTACTGGTCGCGGAAGAAGGAGTAGCCCCGGCGGGCGGGCTTGCCTGCCTTTTCACGGCCGGCCCGGGCGGCGCGCCCGGCCGGCCTTTTTTCGGGTTATATCCGCCGGGCAAGGGCGCCGATGGCGCGGTCAGGGAATCGCGTCGCAGGCGAACCAGTCGAAGTCGGCCGGGATCCCGGTATTGCCGGTGTCCTGGGCGCAGAGGGCGAAGTAGGCGCCGGTGAATCCCCAGTAGCCGGTTTCGATGACGCGGTCGTCGGAGACGAGGGTGGCGTCGAGGACGGGGCCGATGGGCGTCTCGGCCCCGCCGGCGGGATCGACCATGATGAATTGGAGGTCGGTGCCGAGCAGATCGGCCCGCAGGATGAGCGGGCCGTGAGCGGCGACCGGAACGGGGTGCTCCATCGGGTGCCAGAAGCGGCCGTTGTCGGCGCAGAGGATGTTGAGGACACGGCGCCCGCGGTCGTCGGCGGTGACGTGGAGGTAGTGGAAGTGCCGGGTGTTGTAGTAGAAGACCAGGCCGGCCTGCTGCTGCCAGGAGCGCGGCGAGAAGTCGATGGCGGCGGCGGCCCGGCAGCGGTGATGCGTGGCGCGGACGCCGGCGAGGCTCTGGTCGAAGGCGGCGTGCAGGGAATAGCGGCCGCGGAGACGCAGGTGGCCGGGGCGTTCGGTGAGGGAGAGCCATTCGGGGGCGGGTGGTTCGCGCAGGGTGTTCCACTCGGGGCCGAGGCGGGGCGCGTCGAAGTCGTCGCGGAAGCGCACGCGGTAGCCCGGCGAAGGGGCGGCGGATGTGCCGGGCGGGAGGGGGATCTCGATGGCATCTGCGGGCGTCTGGCCGCCGGTGGCGAGGCGGGGCCATTCACCCTCGGGCCAGACGAGGCGCTGCAGAGCGGTTTCGCGGCCGAGGATGCAGCGCCGGTGGGAACCGACGGGCCGGGCGCAGAGGTGCGCCAGATACCAGTTGCCATCGGGCGAACGCACGAACGAGGCATGACCGGCCTTCTGGAGCCGGGCCTCGGGTGCGTGGCTGGCCGTGAGCAGCGGGTGATGCGGGCTCACTTCGTAGGGGCCATGCAGATGGCGGGCGCGCGCGACGGTGACGGCGTGTTCCCACCCGGTGCCGCCCTCGGCGGTGACGAGGTAGTAGTAGCCGTCCTTGCGATAGAGGTGCGGGCCCTCGGTGACGCCGAGGGCGGTGCCGCGGAAAATGAGCGCGGGTTCGCCGATGAGGCGCTGTTCACGCACGGAGTATTCCTGCAGCGCGATGCCGTGGAATGGATTGCGGCCGGGGCGGCTGTCCCAGACCTGGTTGAGGAGCCATTTGCGGCCGTCGGCGTCGTGAAAGAGCGACGGGTCGAAGCCGCTGGTGTTGAGGCGGATGGGATCGGACCAGGGGCCCTCGATGCGTTCGGCGGTGACGAGGTAGTTGGTGACGTCCTTGAACGGGCCGTGGAGGCCTTTGACATCCGAGTAGATCAGCCAGAAGCGGCCGTCGGCCCACGAGAGGCAGGGCGCCCAGACGCCGCCGGAGTCGGGGTTGCCGCGCATGCCGAGCTGGGTGCGGCGGTCGAGCGCGTAGGCCGCATGCTCCCAGTGCACGAGGTCGGTGGACCGGTGGATGCACACGCCCGGCCACCATTCGAATGTCGAGGTGGCGATGTAATAGGTGCCGTCGACGCAGACGATGGATGGGTCCGGGTGGAAGCCGGGGAGGATCGGGTTGTCGACTCGCACGGTCGCGCCGGCGGCCGCGGAGGGGCCTGAGGCGGGGCCGGTTGTCACGCGTCGGCGGGTTGCGGGGCACTCCCCTGCTTGCGCTCGGCGAGTTCCCGCTCGATGCGCTGGATTCGCTCCTCGGTGATCGGGTAGAAGAAAATGGACAGGGCCGTGAGCACGGCGAAGCCCGCCGGCATGATGCTGAAGAGCACGCGGATGCCCGTGAGGGCGGTCTCGCTCTGCTCGGCGTTGGGCACAAACCCGAAGAAACTGAGCATCCACCCGGAGATGGCGCCGCCGACGGCGATGCCGAGCTTGGTGGCGAAGAGGGAGGCGGAGAACACCAGGCCCGTGGTGCGCCGGCCCGTTTTCCACTCCCCGTAGTCGGCGCAGTCGGCATACATCGAAAAGACGATGGCGGGCGTGGGGCCGGCGAGGAACGCGCCGAGGATGTTGAGGGCGTAGAGGGTGACCGTGGAGGTGGGATCGACGAAGTAGAACCCGAGCAGAGTGGCGGCGTTGCCCAGCATCAGGGTGATGAGCAGGTTGCGCCGGTCCATGAAGCGGGTGAAGAGCTTCGTGCAGGCCGCCCCGGCGACGAGGGCGAGACCGCCGGAGGTCATGAAGAGCGTGGCGGCGGATTCGTTGCCGACGACATACTTGAAGTAGTAGACCTGCGAGGCGTTGCGGGCGGCGACATTGCACAGGTTGAAGATCGCCGCGAAAAACAGGACGATCCACGGCACGTTGTGCATGAGCGCGACGAGGTCCTTCTTCAGGTTCGACTTTTGGTCGGCGGGCGGCAGGACGCGCTCGCGCGTGAAGGCGAAGGTGGTGAGGAACATCGCCACCGAGATCACCGCGAAGAGCGCCATGGTGCGGCTGAAGCCCGCGGCCTCGTCGCCGCCGCCGAGGAATTCCTTGAGCGGCAATGTGAGGCTGGCGACGAGCAGGCCGCCACCGAAGGCACCGACGAAGCGGTAGGCGGAAAGGGAGGTGCGCTCGGCCGAGGAGGAGGTCATCACTCCCATGAGCGCGCTGTAGGGGACGTTGATGACCGTGTAGGCCACCATCATCCCCGTGTAGGTGATATAGGCGTAGATGAGCTTGCCGCTGGGGCTGAGGTCGGGGTTGGCAAACATCAGCCAGCCGATCAGGCCGTAGGGAACAGCGGCCCAGAGGAGATAGGGGCGGAACTTGCCCCAGCGCGATTTCGTGCGGTCGGCGATGATGCCCATGACCGGGTCGTTGACCGCGTCGAAAATCCGCGTGACCAGAAACATCGTGCCGACGGCGGCGGCGGGCAGCCCGAACACGTCCGTGTAATAGAACAGCAGGAAGATGTTGAACGCCTGGAAAAAGAAATTCGAGGCGGTGTCACCGAGCGCGTAGGCAATCTTCTCGCCGACGGAGAGCCGGTGGCCGCGCTCCACGGCCTGCTGCAGAGAGGTGGGGGCTTCAGATGTGGGGTGTGACATGGTGCACGTTGATGCACATTTTGTGCGGGTTGGCAAGGGTGTGGACGGACAGGCCGGGGGGCGGGGACGGCCGCCATCGGGCGGCGGAATCGCTGGAGGAAAGAATCCGCAGGCAGCGGCCGCGCCGACCGGAATGTCGGGATTCATCCAGTCGATGCGCGCTGCAGCGTCAAAGAAAAGTGCACACCTGGCTGACGCGCCCGGCGCCTGTCCGACAAAGCTGCAAGTCGATGAATTTCAGAAATTTGAAGGCCGGCACAGATGTGTTTGCGGCCGTAATGACGGAGCAAGATGCGCACCTGTCCCGGGAAAAGTGCACAAAGATGACGCCCGGGGAAAGGGCGGCTTGCCCGGCGGGGGAAGCTGAGCCACAGGTGAGGGCGTTGCCCATGCCCCGGAAGCGTTCAGTCAACCAGGCGGAGATCGCCCGGCGCCTCCAGATTTCGCGAACGACGGTTTCGCGGAGCCTTTCCAACCATCCGGCGATCAGCGCAGTGACGCGGGCGAAGGTGCAGGCGATGGCGGCCTCGCTGGGCTACCGGCACGTGCCGACGCGGGTGATCCGGTCTGGACGGCAGGGGCGGTCGATCACGATCGGTGTCGTTATCGGGGTGCCGGTGTGCGATACCGCCATGGCGACTTTTCCGATGGTGCTGCGGGGCATTCAGGAGCGTGCGCAGGTCGATCACGTGGCCGTGGATGTGGTGACGGAGGATCCCTCGGTCTGGGATCCGCGCGCCGCCCGGCAGCCGCTCTTCCGGCGCATACGGGAGCGGCGGTGGCGGGGGTTGATCCTGATGTATCCCTTCCCTCCGGAGAGCGTCGATCAGATCGCGCGACGGATCTCGACGGTTTCGGTGCTGAGCGAGTATGACCACCTCGCGGTGGATACGGTGGATACAGACCACGCCGACATCGCGGGGATGGTGCGGCATCTGGCGGCGGCCGGGCACGAACGCATTGGATTTGTCAGCTGGCGTTATCGGGTGGGCGGCCGTTGGGCGCTGCGGCGGTTTGGGGCGTTCGCCGAGGGGATGTTTCAACTCGGGCTTGAGCTGCGGGCCGATTGGGTGGCCAACATCCACCGGGAGAGCAACCGCTGCGAGACACCCGAGGCGGTGGCGGCCTTCGTGGCGCAGCGGCTGCGGAGGGACGGTGTCACGGCATGGGTTTGTGCGGCGGATCACCAGGCGTATCAGCTTATCGGCGACCTTCGGGCCGTGGGCATCGAGGTGCCCCGGGATTGTTCAGTGACGGGGTTCGACGGAATCGCGCCGCCGCCGGGTATGCCGAGGCTGACGACGCTGGGGGTGGCCCACGAGGACATCGGCAGTTCGGCGGTGGCGCGGCTGCTCAGTCGGATCCTCCACGCGACCGCGCCGCGGCGGAAAATCCTCGTGGAGACGCGGCTGGTCGAAGGCGGGACCGTGGGCCCGCCGGGGGCGGTCGGAAATACAGACTTATGAAAAACTGGATACACATCGGGATGGCTGCCGTCCTCGCCTGGGGCCCCGGCGTCATGATGGCGACCGCGGGCGAGTTCGCGCCGCGGAAGAACTTCGGGGCGCGGCTCGAGCCGGTCGATCAGGTCTACAACGGCGGCGGCCAGGATGCGCAGGGATTTCATGAGTTCGCGGGGGCGCTCGGCGCGGACAGACATCCGATCCTTTACATGACGTATGTGGGACTGACGCCGTCTGTCGAGGACGGGGGGACGGCGGGGACGCCGGAGGGGATCCGGGCGTGGGGCGAGGAGCTGGGCGAGACGCTCGCGGCCCTGCCCTTTCGGGAGGTCATGCCGCAGATCGGACTGTCGATGGTGGGCGGTCGCGACAGCGGAGCCGGGCGGGATCACGAGGTCGCGGCGGGGGTGTTCGACGCGAACATCGAGGCTTTTGTCGAGGCGGTGGCGGCTCTGGGGCGCCCGGCGCTGGTTCGGATCGGTTATGAGTGCGAGGGGGCCTGGAACGGTTACAAACCCGACAGCTACCGGGCGGCTTTCATCCGGGTGACGCAGGCCTTGCGGGAGCGCGGGCTGCCGGTGGCGACGGTGTGGTGCGTGGCGGGCGGATCGTCCGGCACACGGGAGGTGGAGGCGTTGATGTCCTGGTATCCCGGAGACGAATGGGTCGACTGGTGGAGCATCGACATCTTTTCGCGCGAAGAGATCGATGCGCCGCTCACGGCGGCTTTCTGCGAACGTGCCGGCGCGCATGGGAAACCGGTTCTGATCGGTGAATCGACACCGCGCTATGTGGGGGTTCTCGACGGCAGGGCTTCGTGGGAGGCGTGGTTCGAGCCGTTTTTCGCGCTGGTGCGCCGGCAGCCGGAGATCAAAGGCATCTGCTATATCAACTGGGAGTGGCGGGAATGGTCGGAGCGGCTCGGTTTCCCATGGCACGACTGGGGTGACGCGCGGATCGAGCGCAACGCGCATGTGCGAGAGGCCTACCGCGGGGAGATGGCTCTTCCGCTCTACCGCCACGCCCGCGAGTAGAGGCGCGGGGGGCGGCGCCGGTGCGCCGGGGGTCGGCTTCTTCGAGGCGACGTATCGACGAAAAAGAAACGGCCGCGGAGGCGATCCGCGGCCGTTGTGTTGCAAGGTAATTGATCGGGAGGGGCTGCCTCAGGGCAGGTTGGTCTCACCCATGAGGTAGCGGTCGCATTCGCGGGCGACTCCCCTGCCCTCGTTGATGGCCCAGACCACAAGGCTCTGGCCGCGGCGGCAGTCGCCGGCGGCGAAGACGCCCGGGATGTTGGTGGTGTATTTCTCGTGCTCGGCCTTGATGTTGCTGCGCGGATCCGTGTCGAGCCCGAGGGCTTCGGCGATCGTGTGCTCGGGGCCGAGGAAGCCCATGGCGAGGAGTGCGAGCTGGGCGGGACGACGCTTTTCGGAGCCGGCAACCTCCTTGGGGATGAAGCGGCCGTTTTCATCGCGATCCCACTCGATGTTGACGGTGATGATTTCCTTCAGGCAGCCCTGTTCGTCGCCAATGAATTCCTTGACGGTGGTGAGGTAGACGCGCGGGTCGGAGCCCCACTTCGCGGCGGCTTCCTCCTGCCCGTAGTCGACACGGTAGATCTTCGGCCACTCCGGCCACGGGTTGTTGGGCTGGCGCTCGTCGGGCGGACGGGGAAGGATCTCGATCTGGGTGACGCTGCGGGCGCCCTGGCGGACCGCGGAGCCGACGCAGTCGGTGCCGGTGTCGCCGCCGCCGATGACGACGACATCCTTGTCGCGGGCGTGGATGGGCGCGGTGTCGGGGCCGTCTTCGAGAACGGCCCTGGTGTTGCCGGTGAGATACTCCATGGCGAAGTGCACGCCCTTGAGATCGCGCCCCTTGATGGGGAGGTCGCGAGGTTTGGTGGCGCCGGTGCAGATGACGACGGCGTCGTAGTCCTCGACGAGCTTCTTCGGGTCGATGTCCTTGCCGACCTCGACGCCGCACTCGAAGCGAATGCCCTCCTCCTCCATGAGCTTGAGGCGGCGCATGACGACCTTGCGCTTGTCGAGCTTCATGTTGGGGATGCCATACATGAGCAGGCCGCCGGGGCGGTCGGCGCGTTCGTAGACGGTGACGAGGTGGCCGGCGTTGTTGAGCTGGGCGGCGGCGGAGAGACCGGCCGGGCCGGAGCCGATCACGGCGACCTTTTTGCCGGTGCGCTTCTTCGGGGCCCGGGGCACGACCCATCCCTCTTCCCAGCCGCGCTCGATGATCGAGTATTCGATGTTCTTGATCGTGACGGGCGGCTCGATGATGCCGAGGACGCAGGAGCCCTCGCAGGGGGCGGGACAGACGCGGCCGGTGAACTCGGGGAAGTTGTTGGTCTTGTGCAGACGCTCGAGCGCCTCCTGCCAGAGTCCGTTGTAGACGAGGTCGTTGAACTCGGGGATGAGGTGGTTGATGGGGCAGCCGGCGGCCATGCCGTTGATGAGCTTGCCGGTGTGGCAGAAGGGAACGCCGCAGTCCATGCAACGGGCCCCCTGCTGGCGGAGGCGCTTCTCCTCCATGTGGAGGTGAAACTCGTTCCAGTCCTTGATGCGTTCGAGGGGGGCGCGGTCGACGGGGAACTCGCGCATGTATTCAAGAAATCCGGTTGGTTTTCCCATGGGTCAAATATCCGTGTTGGATTCTCCGGTTGAAGGTTGATCAGTTGCCGCCGACGCGAGCGAGGTCGCGTGAGTTTTCCTCGAAGGCTTCCATGATGGCTTCGTCGCCGGTGAGGCCGCGGGCATGGGCGCGCTTGATGCACTCGAGCATGCGCTTGTAGTCCTTCGGGATGACCTTGACGAACTGGTGGACCTTGTTGTCCCAGTCCTCGAGGACAGCCCTGGCCCGGGAGCTGTTGGTGTAGCCGAGGTGTTTTTTGATCATGACGCGGACCTCATTGATCTCCTCGGGGTCCTCGAGCTTTTCGAGCAGGACCATCTGTTTGTTCACCCGGCCGGGGAATTCGCCGGTCTCATCGAGGACGTAGGCGATGCCGCCGGACATGCCGGCCGCGAAGTTGCGCCCGGTGGGGCCGAGGATGACGACGCGCCCGCCGGTCATGTATTCACAACCGTGATCGCCGACGGCTTCGACGACGGCGTGGACGCCGGAGTTGCGCACGCAGAAGCGCTCGCCGGCCATGCCGCGGATGTAGGCCTCGCCGGAGGTGGCGCCGTAGAAGGCGACGTTGCCGATGATGATGTTTTCCTCCGGGACGAAGGGCGATCCGGCCGGCGGATACACGACGAGTTTGCCGCCGGAGAGGCCCTTGCCGAAGTAGTCGTTGGCGTCACCTTCGAGGAAGAAGCTCATGCCGCGGGGCATGAAGGCGCCGAAGCTCTGTCCGGCCGACCCCTTGAAGGTGATGCGGATCGTGTCTTCGGGCAGGCCCTTGGATCCCCACTTCTTGGTGAGTTCGCTGCCGGTGATCGTGCCGACGACGCGGTTGGTGTTTTTGATGGGCAGCTCGGCGATGACCTTTTCGCCCTTTTCGATGGCGGGCTTGCAGATGTCCAGGAGCGTGGTGAGGTCGAGTGACTTGTCGAGACCGTGATCCTGGGGAATCTGGCAGTAGCGGCCGACTTCCGGCCCGACGTCGGGCTGGTAGAGGATGTTGGAGAAGTCGAGTCCGTGGGCCTTCCAGTGGTCGATGGCTTTGCGGGGCTCGAGCTTGTCGACGCGGCCGATCATCTCATCGACGGTGCGGAAGCCGAGCTGGGCCATGATCTCGCGCATCTGCTGGGCGACGAAGCGCATGAAGTTGACCACGTGCTCGGGCTTGCCGGTGTATTTGGCGCGCAGGCGCGGATCCTGGGTGGCGACGCCGACCGGGCACGTATTCAGATGGCAGGCACGCATCATGATGCACCCGGTGGCGACGAGAGCGGTGGTGGCGAAGCCGAACTCCTCTGCGCCGAGCAGGGCGGCGATGGCGACGTCGCGGCCAGTCTTGAGCTGGCCGTCGGTCTCCACGGCGATGCGGGAGCGGAGGTTGTTCATCACCAGGGTCTGGTGGGTTTCGGCGAGGCCGAGTTCCCACGGCAGGCCGGCGTGTTTGATGGAGGTCTGCGGCGAGGCGCCGGTGCCGCCGTCGTGTCCGGAGATGAGGACGACGTCGGCATGGGCCTTGGCGACGCCGGCGGCGATGGTGCCGACGCCGACTTCGGCGACGAGTTTCACGCAGATGCGGGCGTCACGATTGGCGTTCTTGAGGTCGTGGATGAGCTCGGCAAGGTCTTCGATCGAGTAGATGTCGTGGTGCGGCGGCGGGGAGATGAGGCCGACGCCGGCAGTGGTGTGGCGGGTCTTGGCGACCCACGGATAGACCTTCGTGCCCGGGAGCTGACCGCCCTCGCCGGGCTTGGCGCCCTGGGCCATCTTGATCTGGATTTCTTTGGCGTTGACGAGGTATTCGCTGGTGACGCCGAAGCGGCCGGAGGCGACCTGCTTGATGGCGGAGTTTTTCGAGTCTCCGTTGGGCAGGGGGATGAAGCGCTCGGGGTCTTCGCCGCCCTCGCCGGTGTTGGACTTGCCGCCGATGCGGTTCATGGCGATGGCGAGGGTTTCGTGCGCCTCCTTGGAGATGGAGCCATAGGACATGGCGCCGGTCTTGAAGCGCTTCATGATGTTTTCGACCGGCTCGACCTCTTCGATGGGAATCGGGTTGGAGGGCTTGAATTCGAGGAGGCCGCGCAGGGTGCAGAGATTCTTCGACTGATCGTCGATGAGCTGCGCGTATTCCTTGAAGATCTCGTAGCTGCCGGTGCGGACGGCTTTTTGGAGCTTGTGGATGGACTCCGGGTTGAAGAGGTGGAATTCGCCGTCCTTGCGCCACTTGAAGTGGCCGCCTTCGGGGAGGGTGTGGCCGTCGACCTCACGGTCCGGGAAGGCGATCTTGTGGCGGGCGAGGACTTCCTGGGCGAGGGCGCGCAGGCCGATGCCACCGACGCGGGAGGCGGTCCAGGTGAAGTAGCGATCGATGATGTCCTGGCGAATGCCGACGGCTTCGAAGACCTGAGCACCCCGGTAGCTCTGGATGGAGGAGATGCCCATTTTCGACATGACCTTGATGACGCCTTTGGTGGCCGCCTTGACGTAGTTCTTGCAGGCGGAGGCGTGGTCGATGTCGGTGAGCAGGCCTTCGCGTATCATGTCGTCGATCGTTTCGAAGACCAGGTAGGGGTTGATGGCGCTGGCGCCGTAGCCGATGAGGGTGGCGAAGTGATGGGTCTCGCGGCAGTCGCCGGCTTCGAGGACGAGGCTGACACGCGTGCGCAGGCCCTCGCGGATGAGGTAGTGATGGAGGCCGGCGACGGCGAGGAGCGAGGGGATGGGGGCGTCTTCGGCGGTGACGGCGCGGTCGGAGAGGATGAGGATGTTGACGTCGTCCTTTTCGATGAGCTGGCGCGCCTGTTCGCAGAGGCGGTCCATGGCCTTGCGCAGCCCCTTGTCGCCGTCGCGCACGGGGAAGAGGATCTGGAGGGTGCCGACTTTCAGACCCGGGAGCTCGACGCGCCGGAGTTTGGCGAATTCCTCATTGGTGAGGACGGGCCACTTGATTTCGATGCGGCGGCAGTCGGCGGGCTGAGGGTGCAGGAGGTTGCCCTCGGAGCCGAGGCGTGTTTCCGCGGCGGTGATGATCTCTTCGCGGATGCAGTCGATGGGCGGATTGGTGACCTGGGCGAAGAGCTCCTTGAAGTAGTCGAAGAGCAGGCGCGGCTTGTTGGAGAGGACGGCGAGCGGGGCGTCGTTGCCCATGGCGCCGACAGGCTCGACGCCGTCCTTGGCCATCGGAGCGATGACGGTGCGCAGGTCTTCGTAGGAGTAGCCAAAGGTGATCTGGCGGTGCAGGAGGGTGTCGTGGTCGGGCTGCCACGGGTCAGGCGCCTTCGGAAGGTCGTCGAGGCGGACCATGTGCTCGTCGAGCCACTTGCGGTAGGGATGCGCGGAGGTGAAGCGCTTTTTGAGCTCTTCGTCTTCGATGATGCGCCCCTCCTGGAGATCGACGAGGAACATGCGGCCGGGTTGGAGACGGCCTTTGATGAGGACGTCCTCGGGCGGAACGGGAAGGACGCCGGCCTCGGAGGCCATGATGACGAGGTCGTCCCTGGTGACGTAGTAGCGCGAGGGGCGCAGGCCGTTGCGGTCGAGGATGGCGCCGATCTGGGTGCCGTCGGTGAAGGCGATGGAGGCGGGACCGTCCCACGGCTCCATGAGGCAGGCGTGGAATTCGTAGAAGGCGCGGCGCTCGTCGTCCATGCTCTCGTGGTTGGACCACGGCTCGGGGATCATCATCATCATGGCATGGGCGAGCGGTCGTCCTGCGAGAACGAGCATCTCGAGGACGTTGTCGAACATGGCCGAGTCGCTGCCGTTCGGGTCGATGATGGGTTTGAGCTTTTCGATGTCCTCACCGAAGGCCTCGGAGACGAACTGGGCCTCGCGGGCGTGCATCCAGTTGATGTTGCCGCGCAGGGTGTTGATCTCGCCATTGTGGGCGAGGTAGCGGAAGGGTTGCGCGCGGCCCCAGCTCGGGAAGGTGTTGGTGCTGAAGCGGGAGTGCGCGAGGGCGAGGGCGGTCTCCATGTTGGGGTCCTGCAGGTCGAGGTAGTATTGATCGACCTGCTCGGTGAGGAGCATGCCCTTGTAGACGATCGTCTTGTGGGAGAGGCTGCAAACGTACCAATACTCCGAGCCGGCCATCGAGGAGGTGCGGATCTCGTTGTAGGCGCGGGAGCGGATGACGTAGAGCTTGCGCTCGAAGGCCATGTCGTCCTCGAGCTCGGGATCGCGGCCGATGAAGACCTGGCGGACGCAGGGTTCGCAGGATTTGGCAGTCTCGCCGAGAGGGGCGTTGTTGGTGGGGACGGTGCGCCAGCCGAGGAGGGTCTGCCCCTCGGACTGGACGATCTGCTCGAAGACCTCCTCGAGGTGGCGGCGCATGCCGGCGTTTTTCGGGAGGAAGATCAGGCCGCTGCCGTAGTGACCGGGCTCGGGAAGGTCGATCTGGGCCTTGGCGGCGGCGATCTTGTTGAATTTGTGCGGCATCTGCAGGAGGACGCCGGCTCCGTCACCGGTATTGGGCTCGCTGCCGGCGGCACCGCGGTGGTCGAGGTTGCGGAGGATCTCGAGGCCCTGCTGGAGGATTTTGTGGGAGGGCCGCCCTTTCATATCCACGACGAATCCGACACCGCAGGCGTCGTGTTCGAACCACGGGTCGTAGAGTCCCTGCTTCGGGGGGAGGTCGGTGGATGGTGCGGTTGGCTTGGGTTCTGTCATGGAATCGCGGTGCATGTTTTCGAAGATTGGGCGGAAGAAAGGTTCCAGGAGGGGGCCCGAGGGCGCGTCGGTCGCGGCGCTCCGGGCCTGTGCAATGAGTCGGGAAACAGGTCACCGTGGGGACCTAAGTGCCCGAACCTCGCAGAATCAGCGGGTCAGAGGCGGGCGAACAACAAAAAATTTTCAGTTTTTGCATGGAGGAGCCTCGGGATCGGGGAGGTGCGGGGCGGCCGTCGGGCCGGTCAGGTGATTCTGCGGGCGGGGAGGCAGCGCGTCGGCGCGGTCGGCGGACAGCAATCGGGCCGACGCCATTTGCGGCGTCGGCCCGGTCGAGAAGAAAGGAGAATGGAGGGCGTCCGGAGGCGGTCAGAAGAAGCGGATGGGGCGGGTCTGGGCTTCCTGTTCCATGCGGGCGTGTTCCTCGTCGGTGCAGCCGGCGTTGGTGGGGACGTCGGTGGCCTTGTCTGTCTTTTCGACGAGGCTGTTGCTCAGGAGGTAGTTCTCCACCTCTTCGCCGCTGACGTCCGCGAGCATGATGCCGTCGATTTCAACACAGGGCGACAGTGGCTGGCCGGACTTCCGGACCATCTCGGCGTAGTTTTCGCGGTTGTTGATGATGTCGATGTCCTCGTAGGGGAGATTGTATTTGGCAAGGATGGCGCGCACGCCGTTGCTCCATCCACAATGTGGTTTCAGGTAGGCTTTGATCTTCATCGGAAGGTTGGTGGCTCTGCTGGTTGGGTTGATGGGAGGTGTTGCTGTATAGTCCGTCTGCCGGTTGTCCGCAACCGGTGCGGGTAGAATGTCGGGGGATAACTCTGATCGGAGGCACAAGCAACCCTTATGGGCGGCCGGGCGTGTGAGCGCTGCGGCAGGGACGGTGGGTGATTTTCCTGCGGCGCGGCGGGATATCGGGCTTGCGCTCGCTGGCGGAGCGGTCCAACAA
>RFJS01000299.1 GCA_003694825.1 Verrucomicrobiota bacterium
CCCCCCGCCTCTCTATTGCCACCGCCAGCCCTCTCCTTGCACCCGAGAGCGTGCCTCAGAACTGCAGACGCTCGTTGCGAAACCCGCAGCGGGGGCAGGGACAGGTCTCCGTGCCGGCCCGGGCCGAGTAGAGTTTGTCGCAACGGATGCAGTGAAAGATCGTCCGACGTCGCTGTGTCTCGTAGAGCCCCCGGTCACGAAAGTCATAATACAACCAGAGCCCGAAGATGAGCGCGCAGGCACTGAGAGTGTAGATCAGGGCGCCAAGGCTGAGGGATACAGTGAACACGTTTGCCTGCTTAGTTTGCACGCACCGGCCCGCTTCGCAAAGCGTGAATCCGGAGTGACTCCCGCCGCTTCGCTTCCCGGCCGCCGCAAGGATCCGGGGGATCGAAGGAAAAGAAAACGCCGACCCCGCGAGGTCGGCGTGAAAAGCAACGATGGGACGAAGCCTTATTCAGCCTTCTGCTCTTCGCCTTCGGCCGGGGCCGCTTCCGCCTGCTCGGCAGCGGCAGCTTCGCCGGCGGCGGCCGCGGCAGCCGCGTTGGCCTCGCTCTGGCTCGGGGCGGCCTTCGACTTCGCCCGGCCACGCGACTTCTTGTAGCCGGTGTCGCTGGCGCTCACGAACTCGATGATCGCCATGTCGGCGGCATCGCCGAGGCGCGGAGTGGCGAGCTTGTAGATGCGGGTGTAGCCACCATTGCGCTCCTTGAACTCGCTGACGCGCTCGTCGAAGAGTGTCTTGACCGCCTCCTTGTCCCGCAGACGCGAGAGCGCGATGCGGCGGCGGTGAAGATCTCCCTTTTTCGCCAGAGTGATCATTCGCTCCACGAAGGGCCGAAGCGCCTTGGCCTTGGCCGTGGTCGTGCGGATGCGACCCTTCTTGATCAGAGAGGAGGCAAGGTTGGCGAGCAGGGCACTGCGGTGCTCCTTCTTGACGCCGAGAATGTGTCGATGCTTGCGGTGACGCATGGTGGATTTGGTGCCGTTGCTTCCGGTGCGGCCGGGCCGGATATCCCGGTCCTGACGGAAGCGATGTTAACTCGTGTGATTCGTTGTGATCAGCGGGGAGGAATGGCGCGGGAGGCGCGAGTTCACATGTCCTTGCGGGTGTCGAGCAACCGATCGTCGAACTTCATGCCGAGCGACAGGCCGAGCGCTTCGAGTTTGTCCTTGATCTCGTTGAGCGACTTTTTGCCGAAGTTGCGGTATTTGAGCATCTCCTGTTCGGTCTTCATGGCGAGTTCGCCGACCGTGGTGATGTTCGCGTTGTTCAGGCAGTTGGCCGCACGAACCGAAAGCTCGATCTCGTTGACCGACATATTGAGGAGCTTGCGCAGCTTGTTCTGCTCTTCGCTGACCTCGGCGGCCTGGTTTTCGAATTCGAAATTCTCGTCGGAGACGCGATCGAAGACATCGAGGTGATGCTTCAGGATGGCCGCAGCCTGCTTGAGGGCGTCTTCCGGCGTGATCCGGCCGTCCGTGGTGATCTCGAGGATGAGCTTGTCGTAGTCGGTGATCTGACCGACGCGGGTGTTCTCAACCGCGTATTTGACGAGACGCACCGGACTGAAGAGCGAGTCGATGGGGATGACGCCGATGGGCTGATCCTCCTGCTTGTTTTCCTCACCCGGGCAATAGCCGCGGCCCGTGCGCACCTCGAGTTCGGCCGAGAAGGTCATATTGCGGTCGAGCGTGCAGATGAGCTGCTCCGGATTGACCACCTGGATGTTGGCATCCGGCTCGATGTCTCCCGCAGTGACCGGGCCCTCTTTGGTGACGTTGAGCCGAAGCCGCACCGTGTCGCGGGTATGCGAGATCAGGAGCACCTTCTTGAGGTTGAGCACGATGTCGGTGACATCCTCGACAACACCGTCGATGCTCTGGAACTCGTGGTTCACGCCATCGATGCGCACCGAGGAGATGGCCGCGCCCTCGATGGAGCTGAGCAGCACGCGGCGAAGGCTGTTGCCGATGGTGTGGCCGTAGCCGGCCTCGAAAGGCTCCGCGATGAACCGGGCAAAGGTGGGCGAAGAGCCCTCCTCTACCTTGATGAGACGATTGGGAAGTTCGAATTTGCCAAGGCGTTTCGGCATGGCGGTGTAATGTGTGCGGCTTCTGCGGTTGGTTGTTTTTGTGAAAGCAAACGGGGGGAATCCCCGTGTCAGCCATTACTGGCGGCTGTAGAATTCCACGATCAACTGGTCGTTGATCGTCGGATCGAGCTCATCACGCACCGGCAGGCGGGTGACGGTGCCCCGGAGGGCGTCTTCCTGGCGCGTGAGCCACGGCGGCAGCTCGCGCATGCGCGTCTCCTCCAGGCAGCGCGTGGCCAGCTGACGGGAGCTCGGCGAGTCCTTCACGCTGATCTCGTCGCCCGGCTTGAGCTGGTAGCTCGGGATGTCGACCTTTCGCCCATTCACGCGGATGTGACCGTGGTTGACGAACTGACGAGCGGCGCGGCGGGTGCGGGCGAAACCGAGCAGATAGACCACACTGTCGAGACGCGTCTCGAGAAGCTGCATGAAGCGCTCGCCGGTGACGCCGCGCTCACGCTTGGCCTTCTCGAAGGTCCGGCGGAACTGCTTCTCGAGCAGGCCATACATGTAGCGAAGCTTCTGCTTCTCCATGAGGCCGAGCGCATATTCACTGTGCTTGCGGCGTGAGCGGGGGCCGTGAACTCCGGGCGGATAGGAGCGCTTCTCGAGCGCCTTGCAGGGGCCGAAGAGGGCCTGGCCAAAACGGCGGGAAATTCGAGCGGAAGGACCTGTGTAGCGTGCCATGGATGGACTCGTGCTATTTCGGGATTGGGATTAGACGCGACGGCGCTTGCGCGGGCGGCAACCGTTGTGCGGGACCGGCGTCACATCGACGATGGCGTTGATTTCAAGGCCGATGGCCTGCAGAGCGCGGATGGCGGAATCACGACCGAGGCCGGGGCCCTTCACGTGCACCGTAACCTCCTTCACGCCGTGAGACATCGCCGTGCGGGCGGCATCCTGGGAAACCACCTGCGCGGCATAGGCCGTCGACTTGCGCGAACCGCGGAAGTTGCACTTGCCGGCGCTGGACCAGGAGATGACGTTGCCCTTCGTGTCGGTGAAGGACACGATCGTGTTGTTGAAGGTGGCGTGGATGTGAACGATCGCCGTGGAGATGTTCTTGCTGCCCTTCGCCTTGCGGATCTTGATCGCGCCGATCTCTTCCTTGAGGAGATCCTCGGCAGTGGGCGCAGACGGACGGGCCGGCGCCTCCTCGGTTTTCTCGGCGGGCGCCTTGGCGGCGTCGGCAGCGGCCGGTTTGGCCTCGGCCGGCGCGGCCTGCTGGGCCGGAGTTTCGACCTTTGCTTCAGCCGTTTTATCCTGTGCGTTCTCTTCAGCCATGGTGACGGTGATCGTGGATCAATAGGTTATTTCTTGCGCTGGACACCGACGGTGCGGCGAGCGCCCTTGCGGGTGCGGGCGTTGGTGGAAGTGCGCTGACCGCGAACCGGAAGTCCGCGGCGGTGACGAATGCCGCGGTAGCAGTTGATGGCCTGCAGGCGCTTGAGGTTGGCCGCGATTTCCCGGCGCAGATCGCCTTCCACGGCCCACTTTTTCTCGGCGATGATCGCCATGAGCCGGTTGATCTGCTCTTCGGTCAGCTCGTGGGCGCGCATGTTCGGATCGATGCCGGCCTCTTCGACCAGGATCTTCGCACGCGTCGGCCCGATCCCGTAGATGGATCGGAGACTGTATTCGATTTTACTTTTGGAAGGAATGTCTACGCCGAGGAGACGAGGCATGACGTTGTGTTGGTTAGGTGGTTGATTGTTTTGGAAAGTTTTTTTTCACGGAGCGGTCAGCCGGCGCCGACAGCTCGTGGAGCGGGGATCGTGAGGATCTCCGGCTCGTTTGCGGTGATGAGCACGGTGTGTTCGAAGTGCGCCGAGGGCTGATGGTCGCGAGTGACGACGGTCCAGCCATCGTCGAGCACCCGGACGGCGGCAGAGCCCATGTTGACCATCGGTTCGATCGCGAGGGTCATCCCCGGCTTCAAGCGAGGTCCCGATCCACGACGGCCGAAATTGGGAATCTGCGGCTCTTCGTGCATGGAACGACCAACCCCGTGACCGACGAACTCGCGAACGACGGAAAATCCGTTGCGCTCGACGTGCCGTTGCACGGCATTGGAGATATCGCCGACACGGTTTCCGCTGCGCGCCTGATCGATGCCGATCTGCAGAGCTTCCTCGGTGACGCGGAGAAGCTTCTCGGCGCGGGGATCGATTTCGCCGACCGGGACGGTGCAGGCGTTGTCGCCGATAAATCCCTGGTAGGAGACGGCGACATCGAGCGACACGAGATCGCCGTTTCGCAGCACCCGCCTGGGTGAACCGATGCCGTGGACGACCTCGTCGTTGACGGAAATGCACGTGTAGGCCGGAAACCGACGGGAACCGACGCGATAGTTGTAACAGGCACTGGTGGCGCCCTCCTCCATCATCAGATCCCGTCCGAGCTGATCGAGCTCGTAGGTCGTAACGCCTTCGCGCACAGCCGCACGCAACCCGGCAAGCACGTTTGCCGCGATCCGGCAGGCTTCGCGCATCCGAGCGATTTCGGCCTCTGTCTTTACCGGAATCATCGATCGACGGTGACGGCGGCGGCGACTCCGGCCACCTCCTCGAAGGAGGTCCGGGAGGCATCGAACCGGAAGAGTTGCCCGCGCTCGCGGTAATAGGCGGCCGTCTGCTCGGCCACAGCCGCGCGTTCGGCGAACCACGTGTCGACTTCCGCCACAGCCTGTTCGCTGTCATCGCTCATCGTGGCGCCACACAGCTCGCATTGATGGGTTTCGCCCGCCTCAACGTAAGCCACCTGGCCGTGATCTCGACAGGCGACCCGACGGCGCGCCTGGCTGAGCGCTTCGTCCCGGGACATATCGAGCCAGAGACATCCACTGAGGGATTCGTCGCGACAGTCGAGCCACTCGTCCAGGAGGGTGGCCTCAAACGTGTCGGCGGGAAAGCCCTGCAGAAGAAAACCATGGTTTTTCTTTCGCGAGAAAAACCAGTGGCGCATATCGCGAATGAGCCGTTCGCGGGCGCCGGGCCCACGGTGCACGGTCCGTCCCTCCCCGGAATTGTCGGAGAGGTCGGTGTTGATGTGCTCAAAATGCTTCAAAGAACGAACTGATCTGGCAACGCGGTGTTCCAGAACCCCGGCAGCTCCCAGCAGCACGAACTTCGCTCGGGCGCTTGCGAGGGGCGAAAAGGAAACCGAATTGGCAGCCATACCGGGTCGATGCAAGAGCGAAATCAAAAACGCTGGAGAGCCCAGGCGAGCAGCCCCACGAGGAAGATCGCGCCGAGGGTCGCGTAGAGCACGCCGGCATTCTTGATTTCAGCGGACGCCGAGAGACTGGCCGCCCGCCCTGATGCACTGCGGCCCCGGATCCGGCCCTTCTTGAGGAAGCCGTCGTAGTGCCGCTGCAGGAGGTAGGTCTCGATCTGCCGCATGGTGTCGAGCACAACACCGACGGTGATGAGCATGCCCGTGCCACCGAAGAAGGTGGCGATGCGGGTCGGGACGTGATACTCGAAGAGAAGAAAGTCCGGGAAAATCGCGATGATGGTGAGGAAGATCGCGCCGAAAAGCGTCAGCCGCGTCATCACGAAATCCAGAAAACGGGCCGTGGGCTCGCCAGGCCGCACCCCGGGGATGTAACCGCCATACTTCTTGAGGTCATCGGCAATCTGGATCGGTTTGAACATCACCGAGACCCAGAAGTAGGAGAAGAAAAGGATGAGCACCGAATACAGGACATAATACATCCAGTGCCCGCGCAGGAGGTTCGCCGCGAAGTCGGTGAGGAACGGCAGATCGAACGCCGCCCCAAGGTGCGAGAAGATCTGCTGCGGGAAGAGCAGAATCGCGCTGGCGAAGATCACCGGCATCACGCCGGAGTAGTTCACCTTCAACGGCAGGTAGGAGCTTTGGCCGCCATAGACCTTCCGCCCGACCACCCGCTTGGCATACTGTACGGGAATCTTACGCACCGCCTGGGTGATGGCGACGATGCTGGCGATGACCCCGATCAACAGACCACCCATGAGCACCGCGTGGGGCAGGCCGAGACGGGTGCCCACGCCGACCGGCTGGGTGAAGAGCGTCCATGTGGCGGCAACTGCTCCCGGCAGATCCGCGAGGATGCCGATGGTGATCAAGAGGGAGACGCCGTTGCCGATGCCCCGCTGGGTGATCTGTTCGCCCAGC
>RFJS01000300.1 GCA_003694825.1 Verrucomicrobiota bacterium
CCCGGACCGCATCGCCCTCGAGTGCGGAGACGAACGCCTCACCTACGGACAACTCGAGGCGCAATCGCGCCGCCTCGCGCATGCCCTCGCGGAAGCCGGAGTCGCGCCCGAACGGATGGTCGCGGTGATGATGCGGCGCTCCCTCTGGCTTCCCGTCGCCCTGTTCGGCATCCTCCGCGCCGGCGGCGCCTACGTTCCCATCGACCCCGCGCTTCCGGAAAAGCGCATCCGCTTCCTCCTCGAAGACAGCGAGGCCGCCGTCATCCTCGCCGATGCCGACACCGTCATCCCGGCCGCTACCTCCGCCAGGGTGCTCCGGCTCCCGCGCAATCTCGCCGGCATCGACGCCTCCGTCGCCTGCCCCGATGGCGCTGCCGCGGACAACCTCGCCTACATGATCTACACGTCCGGATCCACCGGCCAGCCCAAGGGGTCGCTCATCGAGCATCGCTCGATCGTCAACCGCCTCCTCTGGATGGCCGAGAAGTATCCGTTCGATCGCGACGACGTGCAACTGCAGACCACCACCATCTCTTTCGATGTGTCGGTCGTGGAGCTGTTCATGTGGTCGGTGGCGGGCGCGCGGCTCGCACTGCCCGCTCCCGGCGTCGAGCGCGATCCCTCGGCCCTGGTCGATGCCGTCGCGCGGCACCGCGTCACCCGCCTGCACTTCGTTCCCTCGATGATGGGCGTGTTCCTCGAATACGTGCGCCTCTCCGGGCGTCACGAAGCCCTGGGCACCCTTCGGCAGGTCTACTGCAGCGGCGAGGCCCTCCCCGTGACGATGGTCCGCGACTTCGAGAAGCAGCTCGGCCGCACCCACGGCACGACACTGCACAACCTCTACGGCCCCACCGAGGCCGCCGTGGAGGTCTCCTGGTTCGACTGCGCCGATCTGCGCAACCAGACCTCGGTCCCGATCGGCCGTCCCGTCGCCAACACCCGCCTCTACGTGCTCGACGCCCGGCTGCGTCCCCGGCCGATCGGATGCGCCGGCGAGCTGTTCATCGGCGGCGTCCAGGTGGCGCGCGGCTACCACAAGCGTTCCGAGCTGACGCGGGAGCGCTTTCTCCCCGATCCCTTCGCCGACACGCCCGGCGCCCGCCTCTACGCCACCGGAGACCGCGCGCGCTGGCTCGAAGACGGCACGATCGAATACCTCGGGCGCAATGACTTTCAGATCAAGATCCGCGGCGTGCGCGTCGAGCCCGGCGAGGTCGAGGCTGTCCTGCTCGAGGAGAAGACCGTGGGCGCAGCCGCCGTCGTCGCCGTGACCGATTCCGGCGGCGACACCGCCCTGGCGGCCTATGTGGCGCCCGCTGCTCCCAGCTCCCCGATCGACCGCGAAGCGCTCATGGCCCGTCTTCGCGCCGAACTGCCCGCCCACTCCGTCCCCGCTTTTCTCATCGTGCTTCCCCGGCTGCCGCGCGGGCCGACGGGCAAGCTCGACCGGCGCGCCCTGCCCCCACCGACCTTCGAAGCGGTGGCACCGGCTGCGTCCCGCTCCGCCGAAGATCCACTTGTCGATCTGCTCGAGACACTCTGGTGCGATACGATCGGCCTCCAGCGGCCGCCGCCGGCGGCGACGTTCTTCGCGCTCGGCGGGCACTCGCTGCTCGCCCTGCGCCTGCTCAACCGCATCCACCGCGCCACCGGCACCGCGATTCCGCTCGCCGACTTCCTGCGCGATGCCTCCCTCGCCGGCCTCGTGCGCACGTTTCGTCGCGCCGCGTCCGCCCGGCGTCCCGGGGCCCCGCCGCCGGCCCCGGTGCCCCGGAGCGCCGACATGCCCGCCTCCACCCACCAGCGGCGCCTCTGGTATCAGCACCAGCTCGACGCCACCCGTTTCGGGCACAACATTCTCTTTCACCTCATCCTCGAGGGGAGGCTCGATCCGGACGCCTGCGCTGCCGCCATCGCCCGCCTCGTCGCCCGGCACGAGGCGCTCCGCACAGTTTTTCGCCACGATGCGGACGGTCTGCGCCAGCGCATCCTCCCGCCGGACGATGCCCGCGTCCCCCGGCTCGCCGTCGTCCGTGTCGAATCGCCCGAGGGCCTGCGTCGGCGCATTGAAGCCGAATACCAGCATCCGTTCGATCTCGAGACTGGTCCGCTCTTTCGCGCCTCGCTCCTCTCGGAGGATCCGGCGCGGCACCACCTCCTGCTCACAGTGCATCACATCATCGCCGATGAGCCCTCCGAACAGATCCTCTACCGCGACTTCGCCGAAGCCTACACGGCCGCTCTCGCCGGAGAGGCTTCCGCCCCGGCTCCGCCGCGCCTCCAGCCGGCTGACTTCGCGGCGTGGGAACACCGCCCGGACACCGCTTCGGCCATCGAGCAGGACCTGTCCTGGTGGCTCGAATACCTTTCGCCCGCTCCGCCGTCTCTCGACCTGCCGACCGATTTCCCCCGGCCCCGCTCGCCCGCTTTCCGCGGCGCGCGCGTCCACCACCCCCTCTCCCGCTCGAGCGCGCGGGCCCTGGAAGAGACCGCCGCCCGAAACGACGCCACGCCCTTTATGGCCCTGCTCGCGGCGTGGGGACTGTTCATCGGACGTCTCGCCCGCCGGCGCGATGTCATCATCGGTGTGCCCTTCTCCCTGCGCGCGCAGCCCGGCCTCGACGAGCCGGTCGGGTTTTTCCTCAACACCCTGCCCGTGCGGCTCGGCATCGACCCCGAAAAGTCCTTTGCCGCAACACTCGCGACCCTCCGGGGCGGCTTTCTGGAGGCGGTGAACCGGGCGACCGTTCCGTTCGACCGCATCGCCGAGGCGACGGGAACCTCGCCGGACACGCCCCTCTTCCGCACCATGCTCGTCATGCGGGGCGAACCGACCTCCCCGCCCGCCCTGCCTGGTCTCGAGGCGACCGTGATCGAGGAGGAACCACCCTCGGCCAAGACCGATCTCACGCTCTTCGTCTCCCAGACGCCCGCCGGCCTCAAACTCTCGCTCGAATACCGCACCGACCTTTTCGCCGCGGAAACGGCCGCCGCCTGGCTCGGAAGTTTCGCAGGTTTTCTCGACCGCCTCGTCCATGCCGACGACAGGCCCACACGTGCGATTCCCGCCGTCGGCGATGACGCCCTCGCGCGTCTCCGTGAACTGGGCACAGGCCCCCGGCTCGACCTGACCGGAAAGCCCCGGACGCTGCACGAGCTCGCCCTCTCGGGGCAGCCGCTCGCGGCACCGGATGCGCCGGCCATCATTGCCGGCGGCCACGCGCTCACCCACGAGGAACTCGCCGCGTGGTCCCTGGCCCTCGCCCGGCGGCTCGCCGCCGGCGGTGTCGGGACCGGATCGCGGGTCGGCCTGCTGCTCGAGCGTTCGCCGGCACTGGTGGCGGCCATGCTCGCCGTGCTTCGCGCCGGGGCCGCCTATGTGCCGCTCGCCCCGACACGGCCGTCCAGGCGGATCCTCGCGACCGCCGCCGACGCGGACATCGACGTGCTCGCCACCACTACCGACCTGTCTGAACGCCTCGCGACGGCCGCCGGCTCATCGCCGCTGTCCTTCGCCGTCCTCACCATCGGGGATCCCAAGACGCCCTCGCCGTCCGCAGTCGACCCGCTCCCGGAGGTCGGCCCCGACCAACCCGCCTACCTTCTCTACACCTCGGGCTCCACCGGCAATCCGAAGGCCGTCGTCGTCGAACACCAGCACGCGGTCGCCTCGACCCTCGCGCGGCACGCCGTCTACGGCGGCGGACGGATGCGCTTCCTGCTCCTGTCACCGCCGGTGTTCGACAGCTCCGTCGCCGGGATCTACTGGACGCTGTCCACGGGCGGCACCCTCGTGCTGCCTCCACCCGGCGGAGAGCGCGACCCGGATGGCCTCGCCCGGCTCATCGGCGAGACCGGCGTCACCCACTATCTCTGCCTGCCCTCGCTGCACGATGTGCTGCTCCCGCATCTCGCCGGAAAAGCGGCCACGCTGCGCGCGGTCGTCGTCGCCGGTGAGGCCTGTCCGTCCCGGCTGCCCGACCGCCACCGCGCCACGCTCCCCGGCGTGTCGCTGATCAACGAATACGGACCAACCGAGGCCACCGTCTGGACGACCTGGGCCGACATCACCCGGCATCCCCCGGAGCGCCCCGTCCCGATCGGCCGCCCGATCCCCGGCGCCACGGTGGAGCTGGTCGACGAATGTTTGCAACCCGTGCCGCCCGGCGCGATCGGCGAGATCCTCATCGGCGGCGCCGGCGTGGCCCGGGGTTATTTCCGCCGCGACGCCCTGACCCGCGAACGCTTTCTCGCCTCGCCCACGGACGGCCGGCGCGCCTACCGGAGCGGCGATCTCGCCCGTTGGAACCGGGCCGGCGAACTCGAGTTTCTCGGCCGCGCCGACGAACAGATCAAAGTGCGCGGCCACCGGATCGAACCCGGCGAGATCGACGCC
>RFJS01000033.1 GCA_003694825.1 Verrucomicrobiota bacterium
AGGCCGGGGCCGACGGCGCGCAGGAGGATCTGCTGGCTGGTGCCGCCGGCGACGACGAAGCCGGCGATGAGGGTGCGCTCGCCCGTGCCGGCGACCCCGCGGGTGGAGACGTTGACGAGCCGCTCGCCGCCCAGCGCGGCGGTGCGGAAGGCGTGGGCTTTCAGAAAGGCCTGCAGGCCGATGCGGGCGCCGAGGCGGCGGCCGACGATGTCGTCGGCGGCGATGTGGATGCCGCCGTAGATGCGGGAGCGTCCGGCCTGATCGGCGGCGTCCTGGTAGGTGGCCCACTGCAGCTCGAGGTCGCGGCTGGGGCCGAGCTCGAAGTCGAGGAAGCCGTGTTTGGGGAATGCATACGAACCGAGTCCGCCGGGGAACCAGGGGCTTCCGTTGAGGAGGGTGAGCACTTCGGCGGCGGCGCGGCTGAACGTGCTGTGGCCGGAGACGTAGCCGGGGAAGGCGGGAGTGACGAAGGTGTTGCGCTGGTAGGGCATCCAGCGTTCGGCGAGCACCCAGCCGACGCCGCCGACCAGGGTGGGGACGTCGGCGGGGTTGCCGAGCCATGAGCGCACGACGATCCGGCCGGCGAAATCTTCGAGGTGGTCGCGGCGGTCGACGATCTGCTCGTGGCGGCCGCCGGGAGCGACGGTTTCAGCGGTGGTGAGTTCGATGAGGTCGGGGATGAGGGGCAGGCCATGCGGATGGTAGTGGGGGGCGTCGGGCTCGCTGGACTGGCCGAGGCCGCCTATGTAGCGGATGAGGGAGATGGGGCGGGCGCTGTCGTATTGCCATTTCAATGTCCAGGCGGCGGTGGCGGCGTCGTGCATGGCGCCGTTGAGGGCGAGGTAGCCGCGCACGTCCCATTCGAGGCGCGAGAGCCGCGGGCCGGTGCCGCCGTAGCGATGTTCGGTGAGCGGGTGGTCGCTGATTTCGTTGAAGAGGACGTTCCAGTGGCCGGGCGGCGTTTCGGAGTCGGGGCCGTCGGCCCAGAATTCGGCGAGGATGCGGCCGTAGTCGGCGAGCAGGACGGGGTTGGGGGCGTAGGGCTGGCCGGTGAAGGGGTTGACGGGATGGCCGGTGCCGTCGTTGGTGCCAAGGGGATTGTTGAGGCGGGCGCCGGGGGAGATGTCGATTTCTGTCGGGTCGGCGGGATCGAGGGCGGCGGAGGCGCGGATGAGGTCGAGGATCTGAGCGACGAGTTCGGCATGGCCCTCGCCGCCGAGCTGGGGCGGCGGGCCGGGGTCGGGATCGATGCGGCCGGGAGCGGGGCGGAGGAGGGCGAAGGGGCGGGTGAGCGGGGCGTTGACGCCGACGAATTCCTGGAGTCCGGAGGGCTGGACGATGCCGTTTTGCGTGACCGAGTAGCTGAGCGAGAGGGGTTGCCAGCGGTTGGGGTCGTGCATGACGGTGCCGGGCCGGGCGACGATCAAGGGCGCGTTGACGGACTGGTAGCCGGTGGCGTCGGCGTAGCCGCCGGCTTCGTTGGCGCCGTCGTCGAGAGTGGCGTCGAGGATGGCGCGGCCGATGCGGTTGCCGATGGCGGCGGGGGAGTCGCCGGATGTATCCGTGTTGTCGGGATCGTAGCCGAGCTGTCGCATGAGCCAGCGGATGCCGGTGCGGGTGGCTTCGGCGCCCGGGCTGTGGGCGAAGCGGGCGGAGAGGAGGGTGCAGGCAGCGTGGCTCATGGCTTCGCGGCGAGCGGCGGCGGGATCGGGAAGCAGGCTCTCGGGTGGCGGATCTTCTCGATGGAAGACGGGAGCGGCGGCACGCCAGCCGTCCGGGGTGAAGGCCCAGTAGGCGTCCCAGAGGGCGGCGGAGAGGTGGAAGAGGTTGCGGGCGTGGACGGGCGGGTTGGGGGTGTCGCGGCGGATGGCGTCGAGGAGGGTCTCGTTCCACCAGCGGGCGACGGAGTGGCCGGCGATGTCGGCGGTGAGGTCGATGTGGACGGGGTCGCTGGTGACCGTGCCGGCGGCGTTGGTGGCGGTGAACCAGTAGTCGCCGGCGTCGATGGGGTGGAGGTGGCGGATCTCGAGGCTGTGGCCGGCGGCGGTGGTGAGCGGCACGCCGTCTTTGAACCAGGTGACGATGGGAGTGGGGCTGCCGCTGACCTCGGCGGTGAGGATGAGGGGGCTGCCTTTGGCGAATGTGCCGCCCCGCGGGGCGGCGTCGATGACGGGCGGGGTGTGGGTGGTGGCGGCCGGCTCGGTGACGGCGAGGATCTGGTTGGCGGGGATGTCGGTGAGTTCCTGGAGGGCGCCGTTGGGCCAGAGGATTTCGAGGCGGTCGATGGTGGTGGCACCGCCGAGACCGATGTGCAGGAGGGGCTCGCGCTGGCTGATGTAGGCGTTGGTGGGCGCGTAGAGGGCGGTCTGGGTGAGGGCGCCGGTGGTGACGCGGACGCGCGCGCCGTAGCCGTCGCGGTTGGAGGTGGTGCCGGTGAAGCGGATACGGATCCAGTTGCCGGTGGAGCGCCCGTCGTTGCGATAGAGGATCCAGGGGGTGTAGGCCTGGAGGGGGCGGGAGAGGCTGCCGATGACGATGTCTTCGTCGCCGTCATTGTCGTAGTCGAGGATGGCGGCACTGCGGCTGAAGCCGGTGTCGGTGATGCCCCAGGTCTCGCCGACTTCGCTCATGACGCCGGCGAAGCCCTTGAAGAAGCGGGTGCGGTCGGTGGCGGCGTCGAGGATGGCGTTGGGGGGCGGATTTGTACGGGGCGGCGAGACGGCGGGATAGCCGTTGGTGACGACGAGGTCGAGGAAGGTGTCGTTGTCGGCGTCGAGGAAGGCGGCGGCCCAGCCCCACCCGGAGTCGGTGACGCCGTAGGGCGCGGCGATGTCCCGGAAGCGCCTGTCGCCGAGGTTTTGATACAGGCGGTTGGCGGAGACGAGGACGTTGTCGGGGCCGTCGTCGAAGGAACTGATGAAGATGTCGAGGCGTCCGTCGCGGTCGACGTCGGCGATGGCGACGCCCATGCCGTTGCTGTCGGTGCCGACGCCGGCGGTGGCGCGGCCTTCGGTGAACGTGCCGTCGCCGTTGTTCGACCAGAGCTGGCTGGTGCCGAAGTCGCTGACGAGACAGAGGTCGGGGTAGCCGTCTTCGTCGAAATCGGCCCAGGCGGAGCTGAAGCCGTAGATCTGGGTGCCGAAGTGGGGCTGAGTGAGGCCGGAGGCGGCGGTGACGTTGATGAAGTGGGCGGGTTTTTCGGCGCCGCGATTGCGCAGGAGGGTGGCGTGGAGGTGGCTGTCGGCGGAGCCGGGGACGCCCCATTCGGTGATGTGGATGTCGAGAAAGCCGTC
>RFJS01000034.1 GCA_003694825.1 Verrucomicrobiota bacterium
CCCCTGCCCTGTGCCCTTGCCGACTTCCTTGGTCGTAAAGAAAGGGGTGAAGATTTTGTGCCGCACGGATTCCGGGATGCCATTGCCGTTGTCGGCGACGGCGATCTCCACATGGTCGCCATCGGTCCGGGTGCTGATCCGAATCTCGCCAAGCGAACCGTCACCCTCGCTGAACTTTTCCGCGATGGCGTGCGCCGCGTTGACGACGAGGTTGAGGATGACCTGGTTGATCTGTCCGGGATGGCAGACGACGGGGGCAAGCGACGGCTCGAGGTCGAGCTGCATGGTCGCGACATACTTCCACTCGCTGCGAGCGACTTCGACGGTGCTTTCGATGGCGTGGTTGAGGTTGATCGCCGTCATTTCGTCGACGCCCGGGTGGGAGAAATCCTTCATCGCCCCGACGATCTTGCTGACCCGGGCCACCCCTTCGAGCGACTGTTCGATGGCGAGCGGAATCTCCTCGAGAATGAATTCGAGATCGGCCGACTTTTCCTGCTCGGCCGCCTGCGCGAGCAACGCCGCGGCATCACCGCCATCGGCCATTTTGCCACAGATTTCCCGGTACTTCTCGAGGACGCCGAGCAGATCCCGGAATCCATCGCGGAGAAAACGTGTGTTGTCGCCTATGTATTGGGTGGGCGTGTTGATCTCGTGCGCAATGCCGGCCGCCAGGCGACCGATGCTCTCGAGTTTCTGGGCCTGATCGATCTGCGCCTGCATGCGCGCCCGCTCGGCGTCGGCTTCGACGCGCTCGGTAATATCAGAGATGATACCGCGCATCCGCACCGCTCCGGTCTCTTCATCGATGACACAACCGCCACGCTCGGCGACCCAGCGCACCTGGCCGTCCGGCCACTCGAGACGATGGCGGTAGCTGAAGATGCCGTTGGCATCGCGTGACTCGGTGAACACCCGGCGGAAGGCTTCGCGGTCCTCGGGGTGCACCCGGGCGCAAAACGCATCGAAGGTGCTGATCTCCTCGGCCGCTTCGCCCAGAATGGCGCGATACCGACCTCCCCAGATGACGCGCCCCGACTCACAATCCCAGTCCCACGTGCCGAGATTCGCCGCCTCCAGGGCCTGGTGCAACTGGCCTTCGCGCTCCCTGAGGGCCGCCTCGATTTGTTGGCGTTGCGTGACGTCGCGGATGATACCGACCCCCTGCCACTCGTCGTCGACCTTGAAAGTGGCGAGGGAAACATCGACCGGCAGGCGCCTGCCGTCCTTTCGCAGTGCCTGCAACTCCCACACGCGTCCGTCAAAACGCTGGCCGTCCCCACGGCACGCTGCGCGGAAGAGTCGGGTGACGTCCAGGGGCCGCCCCCTGCGATAGAGCACCTCGGGCAGGGGGCGGCCAAGGACCTCGCGTGCCTCGTAACCAAAAATCCGTGCGGCCGACGGGTTCCAGAATGAGACGATCCCGCCGGGATCGAGCATGACGACGCCGAACTCGAAAGAACGCGTCAGCGCCCGAAAGCGGGCTTCCTTTTTTCGAATCGCCCGCTCGGCCTGCACTTCGAGGGTGACATTTTTCGAAATGCCGAATGTGCCGATGATCTTTCCCGTCTCGTCCCGCAGGGGCAGCTTGCTGGTGCGGATGCACAGATCGGGGGCGTCCGGGCTGCCCCCCTACTCAATCTTGTCGAGGATGGGCTTGCCCGTGCGGATGATATTCAGTTCGTCGAGCCGCGCCGCTCGGGCGAGTTTGGGATGAAAGAAATCGCTGTCGGTCTTGCCGATCGCTTCGGCGGGGTCCTTGAGCCCGATGTCGCGCGCCATGGTGCGCCCGATGCGCAGGTAGCGGGAGTTGACGTCCTTGAAGTAAATGGCGTCCGGCAATGCGTCGAGGAGCCCCTGGAGCAGAGACCGCTCGAATTTCATCTCGGCTTCGGCCTGGTGCAGATCGGTGATGTCCTCCCGGCTGCAGACGTAGCCCGCGACGGCGCCCGAAGCATCGAGGTGGCCCGCCACGACGGCTCGTTCCCAGTAGAACGAGCCGTCTTTGCGGCGGTTTTGAAACACACACGTCCACAGCTCGCCGCGCGCAACGGTCTCTTTCAGCTCCGCGAGCAGCTCGTGAATCGTCGCTCCCGGCCGGCGAAAGTCGGGAAGCTTTCCCTCGACCTCTTCGAGCGAGTAGCCCGTGAGTTTGCTGAAACCGGGATTGACGTAGCGGATCCGGAGCTTCGGCCCAAGCACCATGATGGCTGTCGGGCATGCCTCGACTGCGCGAAGGCCCCAGTCCCGCATTTCGCCAGCGTGGTCGGGGGACTCGCCCGGCCCGGCACCGATCGGGGGTTTCGCAGCGGGCCAGTCTCTGGATTCCTGAGCGGGGTATTTCGTTTTCCCTCTGGTCATGAAGGCAGCCTCCCGTAGGGAAATCGACCGTTACAGAGGGCTTCTCCATTGGTATTTCTACGTAAACGACACGGTTGCGGCGTGGTGCACGCGGCCGGTCGGTGGGCTGTCGACAGCCGGCGCCCTCGCCGCGATGCGCCGTTTCCCGCGACGAATGGTGCGCCCCCCTCTCGTGCCTGGCCCGGCCGAAGGTCCGCTCCCGCCGCCCCGCGGAGAGGGCGAAAGGATCGCCGTCGGCGCGTTATTCCGGGCTACGATATCGCGGCCTGATCTCCGGAGCGTGGTTGGTCAGCAGCCAGAAACGGTTCACGGTCTCGACGATGTGGAGGAGATCCTCGGGGTTGACGGGCTTGAGCAGGTAGGAATTGGCCCCGAGATCATAGGCGCGGCCGACGTCCCTGCTCTCGCGCGAGGAGGTGAGCACAAGGGTGGGAATGCGCCGCAATTCGGGATGGGCCTTGAGCCACTCGAGCACCTCGAGACCGGAGCGGCGGGGCAGTTTCAAATCGAGCAGAATGAGGGTCGGGAGCGGGTGGCGCTCGCGATCTTCGAAGGGAGGCCGTCCGTCGAGGTAGTCGACCGCCTGATCGCCATCGCGGACGAATTGCAGCGGGTTTACGACCCGTGCCTTTCGAAAGGCACGCTCGATGAGGATGATGTCGTTCGGATCGTCTTCGACGACGAGGATGACTTGCTGTCTGCCCATGTTGAATCGCGGTCGGTGTCTCTCAGATTGTCCCCAAAGTCCCGATATTTGCTCTCCACCCGCGCAGACTCACTCGCCATCGGATACGGCCGGCAGATCGATCCAGAAGCGCGACCCCTTCCCGGGTTCGGACTCCACCCCGACATCGCCGCCCATGTGCTGCATGGCCTTTTTGATCAGCGCCAACCCCACGCCCGTGCCCGGGTAGGTCTCGATACCGTGGAGCCTCTCGAAGATCCGGAAGATGCGCTCCTGGTGCTTCGGCTCGATGCCGATGCCGTTGTCCGCCACCCACAGGCGCACCCGCGAGCCTCTCGTCTCCGCGGAAAGCCGCACCCGCGGCGCCGTGCTTTTCTCCACGAACTTGCAGGCATTGTCCACGAGGTTGGTGATCACCTGATCGAGCGTGCTCGGATGCGCGATTACCGTGGGTAGCGTGCCTTCGATAGCCACATCCGCGCCGACCTCTTCAAACATCGGGCTGAGCGTCGATAGCACGGCCTCCACCGCTTCGTGCAGCGAGACCGGCCGCGGGCGCATGTCTTTGCGCCCGACCCGGCTGAAAGCCAGCAGATCCTGTATGAGCCGGTCCATTCGCTGGGCCGCTGCCTCGATGCGCTGGGCAAATTCGACACCTTCCGGTGGAAGCACATCCGCATAGTCCTCGATCAGCGCCTGACTCATGCCGTGCATGGCGCGCAGCGGTGCCCGCAGGTCGTGCGAAACGGTGTAGGTGAATGCCTCGAGTTCCTTGTTGATCGCCTTGATTTCCGCCGTGCGCTCTTCCACGCGGCGCTCCAGCTCGGTGTTGAGCGTGCGCAACGCCTCTTCAGCCTGCATCCGCGCGGTGATGTCGCGGTTGACGCCGATCAGCCGCACGGCCTCGCCCTTCGCATTGCGCGAGACAATGCCGTATCCCTCCACCCAGCGCACTTCCCCGCCCGGCCAGCGGATGCGAAAACGGCATGGAAGGTCCGTCCGCTTTCGAGCGTCTGGCTGACCAGAGCCTCCGCTTTCGGCAGGTCCTCGGGAAGCACGGTCCTCGCCCAGGCTTCGTAGTCACCGGTGAAGGTGTCTCGGTCGACTTTGAAAATGTCGAACATCCGGTCGTCCCAGTAGAGACGGTTGTTCACCGGATCGAAATCCCAGATACCGAGCTCGGCAGCCTCGGTGGCGAGGCG
>RFJS01000301.1 GCA_003694825.1 Verrucomicrobiota bacterium
CCGCAGACCTTTCCGAAACGCCTCGCGGTCTGCGGCAGCGAGTTCGGCGTTTGGTCGAGTGCCACCATGGTGCCGTTTTATTCGCAAAGCGGATACTGGGTGATGGGCGATATGGCGGGATCGCTTGTCAATGTGGGCACCTACCTGCGTCTCGATGACGCGGGCAACACGATCACCCGCGTCACCTCGCCGCTGGTTTCGACCGAGTTTGTCGCCACGGACTCCAATCACTTCCTGGTTTATCAGTCTGGCGGCGCGGTCTCCATGAACATCGCCCGATTCACCGAAGGGGCGTCGCCGACCGCGGTCTATGCCAGGGAGCTTTTTCTCGACACCGTCGATGAGACCCCTTCGGTCGCGCCCGCGCCTGGCGGAAAGGTATATATCGGCCAGAATATCGACCCTGAATTGAAAGTGACGGTGCTCGGGGCGGATGGCTCGCAACTTTTCACGAAACAGTATGCGTCGGATGCGTTTGGTTCCGGCGGAGGCCTGCCGAATCCGCTCAATCAGCAACATCTCGACATTGTCCCGCTCGCTGACGGCACGGCGATCCTCCAGGTCTCGAAGACCGTCTTCGATGCCGGCACGCTGCAGGTGGAGTATTCGGAGCTGTTGATCAAGATCGACGCTCAGGGTGCGGTTCAGTGGGCAAAAAAATATCAACCGGGCTACGCCTATTCGAGTTCGGTGGCGCCAGTGGTGAATGGTTCCTATTACCTCATTTCGTCCGGGCCGGTTGATCCGCTCAATCCGGAGACAGGCATGCAGACGGTGATAACGCGGTTGTCGGCGAGCGGCGAACTCATGTGGGCCAAAAAAATCGCCGGCCCGATCTTCACCCTGACGCCGACGATTTCGCCTGACGGGATAAGTGAGGCGATCGTGCTGAGCGGTTCGACCGGCGATCCGTCGGAGGGGTCTTCGGACACCGTCCTCGTCACGCTCGATGGCAACGGGAACCTCACGGCGCAGACGCAGTTTTCGATCGGCGAGGTCGACATGACGACCGCCTTCGCCGAGAACGGGACGATCTGGCTGTCCTCACTGGCGTATGCCGAAGCCACGCTTGGCGGCAGCGGCGACAAGTTGGCGCCCGCCTATATCGGAAAAACGGATATGACGCTGAGTTCGATCGAATGGAAGCGCTACGCCATCGACTCCACCTTCGCCTTTGTCGTGCCGGACCTCGATAGCACGAAGGTGGCCTGCTCGTTCTACAACGAGCCGCTCTCCTCTGTGGATGTCTTTACGATCAACGATGATTTCAGCGTCAATGCGTCTTGTGAATTGCTCACGGACGCGACGGTGACGACGGTGAATCCCGGACTGAGCGCCGAAGACGCCACCGTGCTCGTTTCCGACATCACCGTTTCGGTGACAAGCTCGCCGCTGGAGATGCTGGATCAGCCCTTCTCCATCGAGGCACTGACCGTCAACGAGACCGACCTTTGCGAAATCGTTGGCTCCGGTTCCGGTGGCGGCGGAGGTTCCGGTGGCGGAGGCGGCGGTACCGGTCCATCGGTGACGCTCCCGGTCGGCTCGGCCAATGTCGCCGCCGCCGGCGGCACCGTGAATTTCTCCGTCGTTGCGGACAACAGCGAACCCTTCTCCATCGTCTCGGATTCCACCTGGGCCATCGTCACGGCGCCGACGGGGAGTTCGTTGACCGGCAACCAGGAGGTCGCCGTTTCGGTGCTGCCCAACCTGACCAACCAGGCGCGTGAGGCAAAGATCGCCGTGGCCGATGAGGATTTCACGATCCATCAGGCGGGAATGACCGGCAGTTTCGAGGCGGTGAGCGGAGGGGATGTCGATCTCGGCTCCGGGCCCGGATCGGGTGTGATTTCCTTCCTGACGCAGGTGCCGTGGGAAGCCTCCGCGCCGAGCTGGATCGATATCACGCTTCCGCAGCCTCCCGAAAGCCTGACGGCTGCGACACCAGCCGCCGCGAGCGTATCCGGTTCGTCGGGACTCGTTAGCCTCGAGTGGTCGGTGTCCAATGGCACCCCGCTGAAGAACCGTTCGGGCAAGATCGAGATTAAGGACACATTGGGGAACCTCCTGCATACGGTGACGATCAGTCAGAGCGCGGTCTCCGGTGTCGGGGCGATCAACCTCTCGGCCCGGACACAGGTCGGCAGCGGAAGTGAAATCCTCATCCCGGGCTTTGTGGTCGGCGGCACGGGCAAGACGAAGATTCTCGTTCGTGGAGTCGGCCCGACCTTGACCGACCTCGTCGACCTGGAGGGGGTTCTGCCGAATCCCGCGCTCGAGGTTTACCGTTCGGTCGGCAATCCGCCGGTGTCCGAGCTGGTCGATGCCAATCAGTCCTGGACGAGTGACGAGGAGCGTCTGCAGGCGCTGTTCACCGAGCTGGGTGCCTTCAATCTCTCCCGGGATGAAGACTGCGCCACCTATATCGAGCTGGATCCCGGCGCCTACACGGTCCAGCTCAAGGACGAGGCGGACAACTCCGGCCTCGGCATGGTCGAGCTCTACGTCGTCGATCCCTCCGCCTCCGGTGGCCTCCTCAATCTCTCTGCCCGGGCGGAAGTCGGTGCCGGCGATCGCGTGATGATCCCGGGATTTGTCATCGAGGGTGACCAGCCGGTCGAAGTGATTGTGCGAGGCGTCGGACCGACACTTGGGGGCTACGGCGTCGCCAACGCCCTCGAAGATCCGGTGATCGAGGTCTATAACGCCGCGAACGAACTCGTCGGCTCCAACGACGACTGGGATGCGGCTCTGGCCGCGCGGTTCGAGGACGTCGGCGCATTCGGTCTCGACGCGGACTCGAAGGACGCGGCTTTGCTCCTGACGCTTCAGCCGGGCAGCTATACCGCCCACATCAAGGGCAACGGAGACGCCGTCGGTATCGCCCTGCTCGAGGTGTACTTTCTTATCAATTACTGATACTTTTCTGTCTTGAGGGTTGTCCGGCCCCGGCATGCCGAGCGGCGTGCCGGGGCCTTTTTTCTTCGTGAACCGTGTCGTCGACCGCACGGCATCCCACCGCCATGCATCGGGCTGGGTGTGGCGGGGAAGGCTTGACCGGTGGCGGCTGGCAACGGTAGGCAGGGCGATTGTATGCAGTCTATGCCTTCCCCCCAATTCCCCATCAAGGGGCGTGCCGCGATTTCCGATAACGCCGGATCTTTTGTCATCGAAGAGATCGAAGTGCATCCGCCGGCTGCCGGTGAGGTGCTCGTCGCCATCCGCGCTTCGGGTGTCTGTCACACCGATCACGATTCTCTGAAGTGGGACGGCCACTACGTTTTGGGGCATGAAGGAGCCGGCGTCGTCGCCGCAGTGGGCGATGGCGTGTCCCATGTAAAGCTGGGAGACGCCGTCCTGCTGAACTGGGCGATCCCCTGCAAGACCTGCTTTCAGTGTCAGGAGGGGAACCAGAATATCTGCGAACGATACAATCAGGTGACGGCGAATCCGCCGGACCATGGGGCGGCCCACGCGGGTGCGACCCTGTGGCGGGGGCAGCCGGTGAAGCGATCGTTCAACATCGGTACGTTGAGCACCCACGCGGTGGTGCGGGCCGAGGCGGTGCTGCCGATCACGGTCGATATTCCCTTCAGTTCCGCATGCATCATCGGATGCGGTGTCATGACGGGATACGGCTCGGTCGTGAACGCCGCCCGGCTCGTGCCGGGAAGCTCCGCTGTCGTGCTGGGCACGGGTGGAGTCGGGCTGAATGTGATTCAGGGAGCGCGAATCTCGGGTGCGGGCAAGATCATCGCGATCGACGTCAACCAGCAGCGTTTGGACATGGCGATGCGGTTCGGCGCGACACACCAGATTCTCGCCTCCCGCGACGACGTGGGGCTGATGAAGGCCGCCGAGGCGGTGAAGCAGCTGTGTGGAGGGCGGGGTGCCGACTACGCTTTTGAGTGCACGGGTGTGCCGGCGCTGGGAGCGGCCCCGCTGGCGATGGTGAGGAGCGCCGGCACGGCGGTGCAGGTGTCGGGGATCGAGCAGACCATCGAGATCGACATGAATCTGTTCGAATGGGACAAGGTCTATATCAATCCCCTCTATGGCAAGTGCCGCCCGGAGCGAGACTTCCCGCGCCTGCTCGAGCTGTATGACCGCGGTTTGCTCAAGCTCGATGAAATGGTGACGCGGACGTATGCGCTCGATGATTTGCAACAGGCGTTCGACGACATGCTGGCCGGTCGCAATGCCAAGGGCGTGATTGTTTTCGAGTGAGCGTTGAAACGAATCAATCCATGGGGTCACACTTTCGCACTGTCGAGGTTGGCACGCTTCCGCTTGCCGAAGGGGAGCTGACCTTCATCACCGTTAAAAGCGGTGCGCTGCGCGGCCGGGCCGATGTCTCGCTCTACCGGCCACCGCAGGCGCGCGGCGGCGGCGCCTTGCCGGTTGTCGTCCTGCTGCATGGCGTCTACTGTTCCCATTGGGCGTGGCTGCTGAAGGCGAAGGCGCATGTGACGCTTCAGCGGATGATCGATGCCGGGGAGATCCCGCCGATGTATCTGGCCACCCCGTCCGACGGGCTCTGGGGAGACGGCAGCGGTTTTCTCGCGCACTCCGGGATCGATGCCGAGCGGTGGATCGTGGAGGAGGTGCCTCGGGTGGTGGCCGAGGTCACGGGCAACACTGTCGATGCTCCGCACTTTATCGGCGGCCTTTCGATGGGCGGATTCGGCGCGTTGCGCCTGGGAGCGAAATACCCGGATCGTTTCCGCGGATTCGCGGGGCATTCATCCATCACGGAGCTTTCGCAGATGGCGGCGTTCGTGGAAGAGCCGCTCGAGCAGTATCGCCAGTCGGATCCGGTCGAGGCGTCTGTATTCGAAGTGATCCGTCGCGGACGCGATCGCCTGCGGCCGTTTCGCTTTGATTGTGGTGTGGAGGATTCCCTGATCGAGGCGAACCGGACGCTTGCGAAAAAGCTGCGCGAGGCCGACGTGTCGTTCACCTTCGAGGAGTATCCTGGCGGGCACGAATGGGCCTATTGGGAGGCTCACGTCGAGAAGAGTTTCCGGTTTTTCGCCGGCCTGCTCAACGAGGGGTAACCGCGTCCCGCCGGGGCGGATGGCCCCGGGCGGCCTTGCCGGTCGTGGATGATCGATCGGGCGCGGTCGGCGATGACGGTTTTCGGCTCGCACCGGCGAGCGGGGCTGCCTTCCTATCGGGGTTCCCCATGATTTGCCGCCAATATCCCCGAAAGAAGTTTTCGATCACCCAAC
>RFJS01000302.1 GCA_003694825.1 Verrucomicrobiota bacterium
CTTCCAGGCGGACTGGCGCCGCGCCTTCAACGGCCTCGCCCTCGTCATCATCCGCAGCAAACCCGGCGAGTCCGGCACCATCCGCCTGACCGCGACATCCGACGGCCTCGCGAGCGCCACGATCGAGATCCAGGCGAAGTGACGCCCGCGCCGGTCTCGCCGCCATCGCGTTTTTGACAAAGGGCGCTTCCTCATGGCCGACGTGCCGGGGAGGCGCCCTTTTTCTGTGCCCGTGTGTTGCGGCAGCTTTGCTTCTTGTGTGTATCAGGCTCACTGATGCGCTGCGGGTGGCGCCGACTGCATCGGGGCCTCGACGTGGGTGCTCCCGGGGCCGGTCCCGCGGCGAGTGGGAGGGCCACGATTAAATGATTCACAAGGTCGGGAATTGAAACCTGCGGCGGCGTTCGTTGACCTCCCGCCCGTCGATCTTTTGCCAAATGACTCTCGAACAGGACCTTTTGCCGCATCGGAGGAAAAACCCGCTCACCGACGAGTGGGTGTTGTGCTCGCCGCACCGCGCGAAGCGCCCCTGGCAGGGCGCGGTGGAGCGACCCGCGCCTCCGAACCGACCGGAGTATGATCCGAAGTGCTATTTGTGTCCGGGCAACACCCGCGCCAACGGGGAGAAAAATCCCGCCTATACCAGCACGCACGTCTTCGAAAACGACTTTCGCGCCCTGCTCGACCAGGAGGGGGCGGTGCCGGCGTCCTCGGAGGATGGTCTGCTGCAGGCGCAGGCGGTGCAGGGCACCTGCCGGGTGATTTGTTTCTCGCCGCGGCACGACCTTACCCTGGCGCAGATGGATCTGCCCGCCATCGAGGGCGTCATCCGCACCTGGGGCGAACAGACGCGCGAGCTGGGCGAGCGCTATGCCTGGGTGCAGGTCTTCGAGAACAAGGGCAGCGCCATGGGCTGTTCCAACCCCCATCCGCACGGCCAGATCTGGGCGCTCGATCAGCTCCCGACCATCCCGGCGAAGGAGGATGCGTGCCAGCGGCGATGGCACCAGGAAAAGGGGAGCCGGTTGCTGCTCGACTACGTGGCGCTCGAGATCGAGCGCGGCGAGCGCGTCGTCGATGCCAACGACGACTGGGCGGCGGTCGTGCCCTTCTGGGCGACGTGGCCTTTCGAGCTGCTGCTGCTGCCGCGCTTCCCGGTGTCGCGCCTGTGCGATCTCGATGAGCCCCGGCAGGCCTCTCTGGCGGCCATCCTCAAGCGCGTGCTCGTGCGTTACGACAATCTCTTCGAGACGGAGTTTCCGTATTCGATGGGCTGGCACGGCGCGCCCTTTGTCGAGGGCGACCTCGCCCACTGGCAGCTGCACGCGCACTTCTATCCGCCGCTGCTGCGCAGCGCGACCGTGCGCAAGTTCATGGTCGGCTACGAGATGATGGCCGAGGCGCAGCGCGACATCACGCCGGAGGCGGCCGCCGCGCGCCTTCGGGAACTCTCCACCGAGCGTTTCGCCTGAAGCCCCGCATGCGTGCCTCCGCTGCCCGGCGCCGGCCGAACGTCCTCGTCATTCTGCCGGACGATCATCAGGCGGATGCCTTCGGCGTCGTCGGGCATCCGGTCGTGCAGACCCCGGTGCTTGATGCGCTGGCCCGGCGCGGGACCCGCCTGAGCCAGGCCACCATCCAGGGCGGGCTCAACCCGGCGGTCTGCGCGCCGACGCGGGCCTCGCTGCTGACGGGGCTCGATTTCGTGCGTTCGAACGCCTCGCCCTCGCTCGAGGTGCCGGAAGGGGGGCATGTGACTATCCCCGGCGAGCGCATCCTGCTGCCCGAGCTGTTCCGGACCTATGGCTACGAGACCTTCATCGCCGGCAAATGGCACAACGATCTCAACGCGCTCCGGCGCGGATTCGAGAGCGGCCGGGCCATCTTTCACGGCGGCATGTGCGACCACGAACGGGTGCCGGTGCGCGACCTCGACGAGATCCGCCGGGGTGATCCGCCGCGGTTCGTGGAAGGGTTTTCCACGGAGATCTTTTGCGATGCGATGGGCCAGTTTCTCGAGGAGCGGGACACCCGGCGGCCCTTCTTCGCCTGGCTGGCGCTGACCTCGCCGCACGATCCGCGCACGCCCCCGGCGGACATCCGGTGCCGCTACCGCGACGAGGCGATTCCCCTGCCGCCGAACTTCCGGCCGGAACCGGCCTTCGACAACGGGGAGCTGGACGTGCGTGACGAGCAGCTCGCGCCGAAGCCGCTCGATCCCGCGGTGCTGCGGCAGCATCTCGGTGACTACTATGGCATGATCACCCACCACGATCGCGAGATCGGCCGGGTGCTCTCCGTGCTCGAGCGCAGCGGCGAGCTGGAGGACACGATCGTCGTCTACATCGGCGACCACGGGCTCGCGCTCGGCCGCCACGGCCTGCTGGGCAAGCAGAACATGTATCAGCACAGCATCACCGTGCCCTGGATCATGGCGGGGCCGGGCGTGCCGGAGGGGGTGGTCGTCGACACGCCGGTCTACGCTCTCGATCTGTTTTCGACGCTGGCCGAGCTGGCCCGGCTCGACTGGATCGAGCCGGTGAGCAGCCAGTCGGCCGTGCCGCTGATGCGCGACCCGTCGTGCCCGGGGCGCGAATACGTCTGCAGCGTCTATCGCGACTGCCAGCGGGCCGTGCGGGAGGGACGGTGGAAACTGATCGAATACTTCGTCGACGGCAGGCGGCGCACCGAGCTTTTCGATCTCGAGAACGATCCTCACGAGATGCACGATCTCTCGGGCGAGGCCGGCAACGCCTGCCTGCTTTGGCGCCTGCGCAGCGCCGGGGTGCGCTGGCAGGCTGTCGTCGGTGATCGCTGGATGCCCATCTCCCTGGAGACGAAGTGAGGGAAGGGCGCGGGCGGTCGGCCCGGGTTGCCGGCCCGGGCACCGCTCCGCGGGTGGATGATCGGGGAGTTGGCGAC
>RFJS01000303.1 GCA_003694825.1 Verrucomicrobiota bacterium
CGCTTTTGCTCGGCGGTGGCCGCCCGTTCGTCAGCCTTTGCGAGTGCTTCGCGGGCAGTCTCGTTGAGCTCGCGGAGCTGGGCGTCGAGCTCGGCGAGGCGTCGGTTGGCCTCTTGGAGCTGTTGCTCGGTTTCCGCGCGCTTTTGCTCGGCTGTGGCCGTCCTCTCGTCTGCTTTTGCCAGTAACCTGCGAGCAGTTTCGTTGGCTTCGTGGAGCTGGGTGTCGAGCTCGGCCAGGCGTCGGTCGCGGTCCTGGACAAGCTCGCTTGTCTGCCGGTAGCGACGATAGACTGTTAGGAGTGCCTCGACGATCCTGCGAGTGCGGTCGCCATCGAGGTGGATGGGCGCGGATGCGGGGCGGGGACGAAGCTCTCGGGCGGTGCCGCCGAAAGCGTATTGGTCGTAATGGGAGAAGATGGGCTCTTCGAAGTGCACGCTCGAGAAACCCGCCTCGCGCAGGATTCGCTGGAGCGCCGTTTTGCTGAAGAGAAACAGGTGCTCGGCAGGTTTCAGGTGTTCGAGGAAAGGGTGTCCGGCGCTCTTGAGGTCGTCATATGTCGTGTCTTCAGGATAGCATGGCGTCTGCACGACGATGATTCCCGAGGGAGCGAGAAAACCTCGGCAGCGCGTCAATGTCTCGAGCGGGTCAGGGAGGTGTTCGACGACGTCGAAGAGGGTGATAATGTCGATTGATTCGGGCTCGATCGCCTGGTCTTCGAGGGGGCCCTGGAGCATGGGGATATCCCAGGTTTTGCGGGCGTAGTCGGCCAGCCAGGGGCTTAGTTCCAGGCCGGTCGCGTCGAATCCGGCAGCGCGAAACAATGCGACGGAGGCCGCGGGCCCGCAGCCAATCTCCAGCAGCCTGGATCCGGGTTTTTTGTAGCGCAGGAGCGAATCGAGCCAGTAGATGCAGCGATCGGCGAGGTCGGCGCGGGTACGCGATTCGATGTCGGGGTAGCCGTAATCCTCAGTCAGGTGCTTGAGGTAGTAGTTCTTTCCGTACAGGTCGTGTTCGTCGCTTTCGATCCGGCGGGTAAGGTTGGGGGGGGGCCGGGCGAGGACCAGCGTCTCGCACTTCGGGCAGTGGAGATAGTCCTCCGTAAACGGATCGAGCACGGTATGACCGCACCAGCATCGTGGCATCTCTTTGGTCATGTCGAGTCGCGAAGCAGTTCGACGCCTCCGTCGAGATTGGCGATTCCGTGGTGGAGAAGCTGGACGGGTTTGCCGTGCAGTCTGTAGCAGACCTCGAAGGGACCGATGCCGGTGAGGTGGCAATGCCGGCGCACGCGTGCGGTCAGGTCGTCGTGGCTGAATTGGTCTGCCATGCGGGCATCGTGCGCGGCGATGGAAGCGATGCCCACCTCGATTGTGTAGAAGGCGACTTCGAGTTCGAGTTTGATGCGATGCCGAAACCGCAGGATTGTGCCGGCAGGAACGCGCTCGGGCATGACGCTTCCGTATTCGAGGGTGTTTTTGCCGGGGACGATGATGCCGCGATTGTTGAACAGAACGATGCCCACCACGGGGGTTTCGAGGTCGGTGAGGATTTCGTAAGCGTAGTAAAAATACGCCGTTTCACCCTGTTCGAATCGCCGTTTCGGCTCGCCGGCGGTATCGGTCAATCCGACGGCCAGGCAACGGGCACTGCCATCTGCGACCTGGTTGATTTTCGATATATCAAAAAAGGCGCGTTCTTCCGGCCACTCGTTCGGCACGGAAATGTCTCGTTTCTTGTTCGTGGCGTTGGTGGGTTTTGCGGAGCGTGGGCGGGGCTTTGTCGGCAGAGAGGCGTCGCGATGGATCAGATAGAATTGTTTGATGACTTCCGGGGACGGGCCTATTGAGACGACGTTTCCTCGGTGGAGCAGAAGAGCGCGGTCGCAATATTGCTCGATGATATTCATGCCGTGAGACACGAGCACGATCACGGTGCCCCGTTCGCGAAGCTCTTCGAGTCTTCGAAAGCACTTTTGCTGGAAAAACACATCTCCGACGGAGAGCGCTTCATCGATGATGAGGATGTCGGGATCCACCATCGTCTGAACGGCGAAGGCCAACCGGACGAGCATACCGCTCGAATAGGTTTTGACCGGTTGGTGGATGAAATCGCCGATGTCAGCAAACTCCTCGACGGCCTTGAGCCGTTTCATCATCTCGCTTCTCGGGACCCCGAGAATGGCACCGTTGAGGATGACGTTTTCGATTCCGGTGAACTCGGGGTTGAATCCGGAGCCCAGCTCGAGCAGCGCGGCGACCTTGCCGCGCACGGAGAACGAGCCACTGGTCGGCCGAAGTGTGCCGGCGAGGATTTGCAGCAGTGTGCTCTTCCCCGAACCATTGCGTCCAATAATGCCGAACGACTCACCGCGTTTGACCTCAAAGGAGACTCCGTTGAGCGCAAGGAAATCGCGGTAGTGCGAGGAGGCCCGTTCGAGGAGTTTCCGGCCGATGGGAGTGCGTTGACCAAATACGGACGCCAACGAGGCCTGTATCGGACTGAGAATACGCGAAGATGGTCGGTCCCAGATACGATAGGCTTTGCTCAAGCCCGAAGTGGAGATGACGGTGTCCGATGCCATTTAGCGAGAGAATCAGATGACGTCAGAGAAAGCGGGCTTGAGACGCATGAAAACCGCAAAGCCTGCCAGGAGCATCACGATTCCGAAGATGTTGACTCCGAAGAGAGCAACGGGGTCGGGCGCGCGTTGCCAGAGGACAACATCACGCGCGATTTCCACGATGTGCACGAGCGGGTTCCAGCGGAGGATTTCCCAGATTGCCGGGCTTTCCGTCTGGCCTTTCGAGGCGGGATAAAAAATGGCGCTGGCGAACATGAGTCCCGTTACGGCGACGGTGACCAGCTGTCCGATATCCCGGAAGAAGACGCCCAGCGCAGAGATCAACCAGGAGAGGCCCAGGGCAGTGAAAAAGGTGGGCAACAGGACGAGTGGAAAGTAGAGAATGTAAAGTGAGAATCCCCGGCCTCCCGCGAGAATGCCTGCGAGCACCATGACGAGGCTGATGGCCGTATGGATCGTGGCGGCTCCGACTGTGGCGATCGGCAGAATCTCCAGGGGGAAGACCACCTTTTTTACGAAATTCGGATGGCTGGTGATGAGTGGCGGCGCCAGCGCGATGGCATCGGCGATAAGATGAAAAATCGTCAGGCCGAGAAACAGGCCGAGCCCGTAGTCCCACTTTGATTCATTCTCGAGGACGTGAAAACTCCCGCCGAATACGTATCCGAATACGAATACATAAAGCGCGAGCAGAAAGAGCGGGTTGAGGACGGCCCAGACGAACCCGAGGTAGCTGCCTCGGTGGCGCATCTCGAAGTTTCGTTTCGTGAACTGCACGATCAATCCCCAGTGGGTGACGACCGTGCGCACCAGGATTGGCAGGTTGAGGCCGGGAAAATGCTTCAGCTTCTCCATGGTGGTGCGATGTGAAATTCCGGTTCAGAGACGCGGCTCCGCGTCCGGTTGGCCCAGAAAGGCGTCGAGGCCCGCCAGGATCATGAGTTGGGCGAGGGTTTTCATACGGGGTTTGGCTCGCAGTCGAGGTTGCCCTGCATTCGCCTTTGCTTGACCACCGACGAGCAGGTCGACGTCCGTCGGGCAAACGCGGTGTTGGTCAAATTTCATGTGGACATGCGGGTCGAGGTCGTGGTGGGCAAAGGCGGCGTCGAGGAAGTTGCCCATCGAGCGGGGCTCGATGGTGGCGAGCACGAGGTCGTCCGGGATTGTCCTGTGCCATGAGGATTGCCCTGGTGTTCTCGTCGCGTTCTTTCCCGATCTGCGTTCGAGGCGCATCTCGAGGTTGTCCAGGGATAGCGTTCCTCCCGCCGAAGGAGCCCGATGCGGGCAGGCCCCCTGGCGGTCATGTTGCCGGCAAAATCGGGCAGATGGGTGATGCGGATGTGGATGGTCGACCGGAAGCGACGGGCGATGTCGTGAACTTCATAGCCTTTCGCGAGATGACACTTCACGAGGTCAGAACCTTCCTGGCCCGTGATGCCTGTGCGGAGGGCTCGTCTCATGAGTTCAAAAGGGCCGAATTGGGAAAACTGACAATGCGAGGTCAACGGTATTGTCCGTGCCGGTTCAATCGAGCCGGGCCAGCTCGCTTTCGACCAGACGGCGGACGATCTCTTCGAAGGGGACGGTGTTTTTCCACCCGAGCAGACGGTTGGCCTTGGCGGGATTGCCGCAGGGGGCGACCGGCTCGACAGTGGTGACGAGATGCGAGTCGAATTTCACGTAGTCCTGCCAATTGAGATCGACGGTCTCGAAGGCGATCCGCACGAGATCCTCGACGGTGTGGAGCACGCCGGTGGCGAGGACGAAGTCGTCGACGGGGTCGCTCTGCAGCATGCGCCACATGCCCTCGACGTAGTCCGGTGCCCATCCCCAGTCGCGGCGTCCGGTGAGACTGCCGAGGACCAGGTCTTTCTGGAGCCCTTTTTTGATGCGGGCGACGCCGCGGGCGACCTTGATGGTGACGAAGTTGGCGCTGCGCCGTGGCGATTCGTGGTTGTAGAGAATGGCGGAGCAGGTGGGCAGTTTGTAGGCGATGCGGTAAATGCGCGCCATCTGCTGCGAGAAGGCTTTGGCGGCGCCGTAGGGCGTGGTGGGGTTGACCGGGGTGAGTTCATCCTGAGGCGAGTGGGGCGGGGAGCCGAAGACCTCGCTGCTGGAGGCGTAGAGGAAGCGCGGCGGCTCGGGCAGGTCGCGGATGATTTCGAGCAGGCGGAGAGTGGCCATGCCGATGCTGTCGACGGTGGCCTCCGGCAGCTCGAGGGAGAGGCGGGGGCTGGATTGGCCGGCGAGGTGGTAGAATTCGTGAGGACGCGCTTTGCTGATGATCCGGCGCAGGTGGGTGGCGTCCTCGAAGGAACCATTGTGCAGAAAAAGCTGTTTGCCGACGACTTTCCGGTCGTGGACGAGGTGGGCGATGTTGCTGGTCCCGAGCGCGTCGGGGCGGTGCACGAGTCCGTGGACCTCGTAGCCCTTGGCGAGGAGCAGTTCGCAGAGGTAGGAACCGTCCTGTCCGGTGATGCCGGTGATGAAGGCGCGTGGCATGGCGCAGGTATCAGACATTTCCCGGCGGGTTGGCCAAAGGAAAATCGACGAGACCGGCCGGGTATCGGCAGCCGCGGTCCGGGCAACTGGGGGGCGAAAAGGCGAGTGTTGCCTCTGGATGCAAGGTGGTCGGGATGTATTCGGGTGCCGGAAAGGAACCTCAGGTCGTCTTTTGTTGACCATGCGGGGGCTCGCTGTCGGCTGTTTTGTCTGCCCGCGGAGATGGCGGGCTGATAACCATCCCTTTCTCGGTCATGCACGCTTCTCGAGTCATCCTGATGATCACGCTTCTGGCCATGCCATCGGTGTCGTTGCGCTCGGCGCCGGATCCGGAGGTGTCTGCGGATCTGCCCCTGCCCGAGGAGGTCTTCCCCGAGCTCAAGGACATCCTTTGGCAGGCGCTGGCTCAGTCGCCCCGCATGATCACGCGGAATTTCGAGTTGATCGAAGCAACGCACGAGCTGGGGGCAACCCGGGCGAGGCAGTATCCTCGGGCGGGCGGATTCGGGATGTATTTCTATCAGCGCGATGACCGCGTCGACCGTCCTGAGCCCAGTCTCGGAGAGAAGTTTTACTACGACGTCCGGGTGACCCAACCGGTATTTCATTGGGGGGCTCTCAAGGATGAGACCGAGCGAGCGAGAATTCAGGCGAAAATCGAGGAGGCCGATTACCTCGAGGCCTACCGATTGCTCGCCCTGTCGGTTCGCCGTCAATACCTGGGGCTGATCGTCCGCAAGGCGGTGAGGGTGCGGGCGCAGGCGGCCTTCGATCGACAGGTGCGGCGGGTGGAGATGCAAAAGGTCAGGGTGGCTTCGGGGGAGGCGCCGAGCAGCGTGCTTCAGCCGGAGGAGCTTGTGTTGCGCGAGCGCCAGGTGGATCTCGAGCGCGCGACGTATGATTTCGAGAATGCGCTCCGCACCTTTCGGCGAACGACGGGCGTCAGTGATTTTGGCGCCGAGCGTGTTCCCGGGGAGGTTCCGAAGATCGAAGTCGGCGGCGAGGAGGCGGTTCTGGATTTGCGGCGAAACTTTGTCGAAAAGGGGGATCTCCAGGAGGCGTTTCGGCTGCGCAAGGCCCTCTTCAGTCTGCAGCGGGAGCAGCTTCGGGAGAAGATCACCCGGCGTGACCTGTGGCCAAAATTCGATTTCCAGGCCGGGCTAACCCAAAATGAGATCAGCTACACTGAAAACATCGGTGACCGTGTCGGTGTGACCAGCCTGTTTGCGGGGCTGCGAGTCACCTGGAACATTTTCGACAGTCGGGCCACCCGCGAGCGGATGCTCGCCAGCCGGGCCCGCCAGCGGCGGCTCGAGCAGGAGATCCGCAACCTCGAGCAGGAGCTGCGGGACGAAGCCCTGGCCGCAGCCGACGAGCTGCGGATTTTTGGCATGGCCATGCGCAATGCCGACCAGCGCCTCGTCATGCAGGTGTCCGGCCGCAAGATGGCGGAGGAGAACTTCAATCGCGGCCTCGCCACCGAGGAGCATGTCGCCGCCGCCGCCTACAGCGAGCAGGTCGCCCGCGTCAACGCCTTCATCGGCCGCTCTTCCTACCTCGAGGGGGTCGCCAACTTCCTCTCGGCGGTCAATGCCGACCCGATCGTGCTTGAGGTGATGCCGAAAATCCTGAACCGCTGAAGGGGATGTCTCTGCGCCTTCTGTTTCGTCTCCTCATCGTCGTCGGCATCCTCGCGGCGGGGGTCTTTGCCGGGCTCTACCTGTTGCGGCCGACCGCGATCGTCGCGCCGGTGCAGCGCGATACGGCCATCGATGCCGCGCCGGGCACGGTCACCGTCCATGCCGATCGCACGCCCGAGATCCGCAGCGAGGCGGAGGGCCGCATCGAGGTCAGTCATCTCGAACGTGCCAAACCCGTGAAGGCGGGCGACATCCTCGTCGAGCTCGATGACACCGAACTCGAACTGCAGCTCAAGCAGATCGAAATCGACATCGCCGCCGCGAAACGCCGTCTCGAGATCGGCTCGTCGCTGAAGTTCGATCTGGAGGCGGCCCGGGGCGAATACGAACGCAAAAAGGAGCTCCGTGAGCGCAATATGATCGGCGTCGTCGAGCTGGAGCAGGCCGAGCGGCGCATCCGCCAGATCGAGCACCGCATCGAGCTCGAACAGGCCGC
>RFJS01000304.1 GCA_003694825.1 Verrucomicrobiota bacterium
AGCTCGTGCGCCTGCGTGCGAGTCACGATCCCCGACCGCCGCAGATAGGCAGCCACCCAGGGCACGCGCACGCCGATACGCGGCGCCTCCACCGAATATTCCGGCACATCCATCGGCACTTCGCCCAATACGTAGAAACGCGTCTGATCGGACACCGGCTCGAGTTTCACGCAGCCGAGGGGAAGCGATGCCAATACCGCGGACAGCGAAATCTTCTGTATCAGTCTTTTCATACCGGAGAGGCTCCTATTCGTCCGTGTGCTCCACCGCGCGGCCCTTGATGAGGGCGTCGGGATTGCGCTCGATGTATTCGACCAGCTCGGTCAGGCGGTCGGCGAGGTCCTGGATGGCCATCATGGTGCGGCCGAACTCCGTTGGCAGTCCGCCCCGCGGTCCTGTGAGATCGCGCACCTGCTCGCCCGCCTTCTTCATGACCTCGAGCGTCGCAGACATTTCGCCCGCGAGGTCAACCAATGAAGCGCCCACTTCGGGCGTGGCCTCGTTGATCGCGCCGAGTGTCGTCTCCAGCGCCGTGGCCGCCCGCCCGAAAGCCGCGGCCGCTCCCTTCAGGTCCGTCTCCTCCGCCACTGCCCGCCATGCCGTCGCCGTGCCTTCGATCGTGCGCACGGCGTGGGGGACATCCGCCTCGACGAGCATCGCGTTGAGATTGTCGAGCAGCGTCGTCGTGCGGTCGGAGATCCCTTTGAAATCGACCTCGGCCAGGCCGCTGATGATCTCCTCAAATGTATCCAGATATTCATCGAGTATCGAAGCGGCCAGCGGCACGACCGGCGCGCCGGTCGCCTCGTCGATCTTCACCGGCTGCAGCTCGTCGACTTTGCGCATCTCCAGATCGACGTAGAGCAGGCCGGTGATGCCCGCGAGCTTCAGGCCCGCCTGCAACCCCCGCTCGACGAGCCGCTCGATAAGCCGCTCCGTCTGTCCCGCCTCGGGCCCGAAGACCGCGATCGCGTTGGCGTCGGCAAGCTCGCAGACGATGCGCACATCGAATTCCGCACTCTCCGGGTTGACCGAGACACTCACCGACTCCACCCGGCCCACCTGCACGCCGCTCAGTTTCACCGCCGCCCCCGGATCCAGCCCGCCCACTGAGACGTTTTTCGCCTCCACGACGAAACGCGCCGGATTCCGAAATATCTTCTTGCCGCCGAAGCTCAGCACGGCCAGCCCGGCCAGCAGAAAAAACCCCACGACAAACAACCCGACGATCACCGGACTGTATTTTTTCTTCATAAAACGTTCCCCCATTCTGCTCCGCGTTCGCCCCCGCGCGAGAGAAACTCCCGCACCCGCGGGTGCACATCTCCGGCCTGCAACAATGCCCTCGGATGACCGAGCGCGACCATCGTCCGCTCCTCCCGATCGAGGATGAGAATGCGATCGGCGATGCCGAAGATGCTGTCGAGCTCGTGCGAGACGATCACCATCGTCATCCCGAGCGTATCGCGCAGCTCGCGGATGAGCCGGTCGAGCTGCAGCGAAGAGAGCGGATCGAGCCCGGCCTGCGGTTCGTCGAAAAAGACCACGCGCGGATCGAGGGCGAGCGCCCGCGCCAGGCCAGCCCGCTTCTTCATCCCGCCGCTGATCTCCGAAGGATACTTGTTTTCCGCCCCGGCCAGACCGACCTGCGCGAGTTTCATCCGCGCCAACGCCCGGCGCGCCTCCGCTCCCAGGTCGGTATAGAGCTCCAACGGCAGTTCGACATTCTCGGCCAGCGTCATCGAACTCCACAATGCGCCACTTTGGTAGAGCACGCCGAACTCCGCCTGGATCTCCCGCATCTCCTCTTCGGATACACCGTTGGCCTTTCGGCCGAAAAACAGCACCTCGCCCGAGGCTGGCGGCACGAGCCCGATGATATTCTTCAGCAACGTCGATTTCCCGCATCCGCTGCCCCCGCCGATAAAGAAAATCTCTCCCGGCATGACATCGAAGGTGATGTCCCGCATCACCACGAAATCACCATAGCGGCACTCCACATTCCGCAGCGAAAGCGCAGGACGGGGCCCGCCTCCTCCACCGGAAACCTGCTTCTCGCCAGCCATCTCCACCTCAAAACCGAATGACGCTGAAGAGCACCGTGAACATCGCATCGGCGATGATGATCAGCAGAATGCTCAACACCACCGCCGCCGTCGTCGCCTCGCCAACCCCCACGGCGCTGCGCTCGGCCCGCATCCCTTTCATGCAGCTCGCATATGCCACGACCATGCCGAAAAAAACGCTCTTGATCAGCCCCGCGAATACATCCTTGAGCTGCACCGCGCCCTCGATTTGCCGGACAAACGCGCTCGCCGGCACCTGCAGCACGACCTTCGAGACGATCAGTCCGCCCAGCGACCCGAGAAAGTCCGCGTAGAGCGTGAGCATCGGCAGCATGACAATCAGAGCCAGCATGCGCGGCATCACCAGAAACTGCATCGAACTCACCCCGAAAGTCTCGAGCGCATCGATCTCCTCATTGAGCCGCATGTTCCCCAGCTCCGCCGCGTAGGCCGCCCCCGTGCGGCCGGCCAGCACAATCGCCGCCATCATCGCGCCCATCTCGCGAAACATCGCCAGGCCGATGAGGTCGGCCACATAGATATCCGCCCCGAACTGCCGCAACTGCATCGCCGCCACGAAAGCCAGGATCACCCCCACAAGAAAGGTGATCAGCCCGACGATTCCGAGAGCCTCCGCCCCGGCCCGTCGCATCTGCGCGATGACCTCCCCCCGGCGCAGCCGCCCCGGGTGCCGAAGCACCTCCGCCGCCGCGAGCGCGCACTCGCCGAGAAACGCCAGCATCTCCCTGGCACGCTCCACCACCCGCGCGCTCTTCAGCCCGATCCACGTCAACACCGGGAAATGCCACCCGTCCGCCTTCGAGCCCGCCTCATCCGCCGGCTCCGGATCGAGATGGCGTATCCACGTATCGATCACCGACGGCATCCGCGAAAGATCGACCTCGCCGCACCTGTCGGCCACCTGCCGGCGCACTTCCCATAGAAAGAGCGCGAGCGAGCTGTCCCAGAACCCCAGCGAGTCCGGCCGCACCGTCACCCGCCGCAGGCCCCCCTCGCCGGCCTCCCGGACCACCGCCGCGGCATCCGGACGAAAACGCCGCAGCCGCCAGTCCCCCCCGACCCACAGCACCAGCCCGTCACCCGTTCGTTCGACGCGCACGACCGCTCCGGCGTCGTCTCCATCCCCCTGCGCCTCTCCCGCGCGTCGGTTCTCTGCCATCCGCTCTTCGGTCAACTTCCCCTCTGGATGATCTCATCCCCTCCGTGAAGCAACGGCAAAGCCCCGCTCCGGCGCGGCCGCGCCCGGGGATCGCATCCGGCCGGCGCTTCAGAACCGCAAGGAATCCGCTTGTCCACCGCCTGCCGAACCGCCGTAACGACCTTCGTGGACAACCCATCGACACCTCAGACATCCCGCCCGCGGGGTGTTTTCTTCGATCTCGACGGCACGCTCATCGACCATTTCCACACCCTCTATCGCTGCTACGAATACGCGCTGGGCACCCTCGGCCTGCCCGTCCCCTCCCTCGAGACGATCCGCCGCAGTGTCGGCGGCTCGATGGAAGTCACCCTGGGCAAACTCATCCCCGAAGCGCACATCCCCCGGGCCGCCGCGCTGTGGCGCGCGAAGTTCGACGAAATCCACCTCGAGGGCGTCGAACCGCTCCCGGGCGCCGAGTGGATCGTGCGCGCAGCACGCGCCGCGGGCCTGCGCACCGGCGTCTTCACCAACAAGCTCGGCCACCACTCGCGCGGCATTCTCCGCGCCATCGGCCTGGCCGACGACCTCGATCTCGTGCTCGGTGCCGGCGACACCCCCTACCGCAAACCGCAGCGCGAATTCGTCCAGATCGCGCTCGAACGACTCGGCACCACCGCCGACGAATCGATCATGATCGGAGACTCCCCCTACGACCTCGACACCGCCCGCGCCGTCGGCATGCGCTGCGCCCTCGTCACCACCGGCACGCACACCGCCGGGGAACTGCGCGCCGCCGGCGCTGATCCGGCGATGATCCATCCCGATCTCCACGCCCTCGGGCGCGCCGTCTTCGGCTTTGCCTGAGCCCGGCCCGCGCCGACGCCGATCCTCCATTGGAATAGCGTCGCCCCCGCCCACCCCGTCTGTCAGGCTCGGGATCACCCCACATGCCTGCGAATTCACCCGAGTTTCTCGCCTCCATCGACGCCGCCGCTCCAGCCATGCTCGAGCGGCTCATCACCTGGGCCAACACCAACTCCGGCTCGGACAACACCGAAGGACTGCTCACCATGGGGGCCCTGATCGAGAGCGCCATCGCCGAACTCGGCGTTCCCGTCGACCGCATCCCCATCGCCCCGGACGGACGCTTCGCCCTGCGCGCCGTGCGGCGCGGGCGCACCGGCCGCAGCGTCCTGCTCAACGGCCACTTCGACACCGTCTACGGCCCCGCCCACCCCTTCCAGCAATGCCACCCGCCCACCGACGATGACCGCCTTCGCGGCCCCGGCGTCGCCGACATGAAAGGCGGTATCGTCATCCTCATCGAAGCGCTCCGCGCCTTCGAAAACAGTCCGGCCGCGCCCGACATCGGCTGGGAAGTCCTGCTCACGCCCGACGAGGAAACCGGCTCCGTGCTCTCGGCGCCGCTGCTGCGCGAATCCGCCCGGCACCACGACATCGGCATCGTCTTCGAAGCGGCCCTCCCGGACGGCTCCATCGTCGCCAGCCGCAAAGGCGTCGGCGTCGTCCGCGTCGAGGCCCATGGCCGCGCCGCTCACGCCGGGCGCGACTTCGCGCACGGACGCAACGCCATCGCCGCCCTCGCGGAATTCGTCGTCGCGGCCGACCACCTCAACGGCCAGATCCCCGACATCGTCGTCAACGCCGGCGCCATCTCCGGCGGGGGCACACTCAACATCGTCCCCGATCACGCCACCGCCGCCTTCAATCTTCGCGCCGACCGGGCCGACGACGGCGAGGAAACCCTCCGCCGTCTTCGCGCCGCCGCCACCGAAATCGGCCGACGCCGCGAAGTCACCCTCACCCTCGAGGGCGGGTTCTCCCGGCCGCCGATGGAACTCACCGAAGCGAAGCGCCCGTGGATCGACGCCTGGTGCGCCTGCGCGGCCCGGCTCGGCTTGCGTATCGGGCATGGCCATACCGGCGGCGGATCCGACGCCAACATCCTCACCGCCGCCGGCCTCCCCTGCATCGACGGCGCCGGTGTGGAAGGCGGCGAGCTGCACAGCGAGCGCGAGTGGATGCGGCCCAGCTCCCTCGCCCGCCGCGCACGCATCGCCGCCCTCTTCCTGCATGAGTTCGCCCGCGGCCGCATCCCGGCCGCCTGAACGCCCGGCCTCCCCCTCCCGCCAAAACAGCCATGGACACCGCCTCCACGCCCTACCTGCTGCGCCCCGTCCGCGAATCCGATCTCGACTGCCTCCATGCCCTCGCCGCCTCCGTGAAAGGCGGCCTCACCACCCTGCCGGCCGACCCCCGCTTCCTCGAAAACAAGATCATCGAAAGCACCCGCGCCTTCGATCCGCGCGTGCGCAAGCCCGCCGGCGAATACTACCTGTTCGTCCTCGAAGACACCCGCGCCGGCCGGGCCGTCGGCACCGCGGGCGCGATCGCCTGCGTCGGCGGATTCGAACCCTTTTACTCCTACGAGATCCGCACCGAACGCTTCTCCCACCCGCCGCTCGGCATCGAAAAACAAGTCGAAGTGCTTCACCTGCAGAAAAACCACCGCGGCCCGGCCGAGGTCTGCAGCCTCTACCTTCACCCCGAACACCGGCGCGGCGGCATCGGGCGCCTGCTCTCGCTCGGCCGCTTCCTCTTCATGCGCGCCTTCCCCGAACGCTTCGACGACGACGTCATCGCCGAACTGCGCGGCTGGCTCGACGACGACGACAACTCCCCCTTCTGGGACGCGGTCGGCCGTCACTTCTTCGAAAAGGACTACACCACCGCCGACTTTCTCAGCGGCCTCGGCAACAAGGCCTTCATCGAAGCGCTCATGCCTCGCTACCCCATCTACCTCACCCTCCTGCCGCCGGCGGTCCAGGCCGTGATCGGCAAGGTCCACCGCGACACCGAACCCGCCCTGCGTCTTCTGCTCGAGGAAGGCTTTCACCGCACCCGTGAGATCGACATTTTCGACGCCGGGCCGATCGTCCGCGCCCCGCTCGAGACGATCCGCACCGTGCGCCAGACCACCCGCCGCAGCGTGCACGAATGCACCGCCGTTGAACCCGAGGCGCCCGCGCAACTGCTCGCCCGTCCCAGCCTCGATTTCCGCGCCTGCCTCGCCCCGGCGGCCATCCGTCCCAACGGCTCCGCCGTCATCTCCCGGCACACCGCCGACCTCCTCGGTATCCACAACGGAGACACCATTCTCATCGCGGCGCCCCGCGGCGTCCCACCGGCCCCATGACCCCATCCCCACACGCCTTCATCGATGGCGCCTGGCAACCCGCCGGCGGCCCCGCCTTCACCTCCACCGACCCATCGACCGGCCGCGCCATCTGGACCGGCCGCGCCGCCACCGGCGACGACATCGCCCGCGCCACCAGCGCCGCCCGGCGCGCCTTCCCCGCCTGGGCCCGGCGCCCGCCGGCCGAACGAGAAGCCCTCCTGCGCGCCTTCGCCGCACAGCTCGAGGCCCACGCCGACGTCCTCGCCGCGCTCATCTCGCGCGAGGTGGGCAAGCCCCGCTGGGAAGCCGCCACCGAAGTCCGGTCCATGATCGCCAAAATCGACATCTCCATCGCCGCGCATCGAGAGCGCTGTGGCGAATTCACCGGCGGTCCGGCGGTCACGCGCTTCCGTCCGCATGGTGTCGTCGCCGTATTCGGCCCCTTCAACTTCCCCGGACACCTGCCCAACGGGCACATCGTCCCCGCCCTGCTCGCGGGCAACACCGTGGTCTTCAAACCCAGCGAGAAAGCACCGGCCGTGGCCGCCCTGACCGTCGCCCTCTGGGAGGCAGCCGGACTGCCGCCCGGCTGCCTCAACCTCGTGCCGGGCGGACGCGACACCGGCATCGCCCTCGCCGCCGATCCCCGACTCGACGGCGTGTTCTTCACCGGCAGCGCCGCCGCCGGCCTCGCCCTCCACCGCCACTTCGCCGACCGGCCCGACAAGATCCTCGCGCTGGAGATGGGCGGCAACAATCCGCTCGTCGTCTGGGACGTCGCCGACATTGCCGCCGCCGTCGTGCTGACGATCCAGTCGGCCTTTCTCAGCGCCGGGCAGCGCTGCACCTGCGCCCGGCGGCTCATCATCACGGACGGTCCGGCCGGAGACAGGTTTCTCGCCGCGCTCACCGAGGCCGCGGGCCGCATCCGTGTCGCCGGTCCGGAAACGACCCCGGAGCCCTTCATGGGCCCGGTCATCGATGCCGAGGCCGCCGCCTCCGTGCTCCGCGCCCTGGCCGGCCTCCGCGACCGGGGCGGCCGCATCCTGCTCGAAGCGCGACCGCTCGCACCGGGCACCGGGCTGCTCTCGCCCGGCCTCATCGATGTCACCGGCGTATCCGATCGCCCCGACGAGGAGATCTTCGGTCCGCTTCTGCAGGTGATCCGGGTCGGGGATTTCGAAGCCGCCGTCGCCGAAGCCAACAACACCCGCTACGGCCTCGCGGCCGGCCTGCTCAGCGATGACGCCGCCTTGTGGGAGCGTTTCCGCCTCGAGGCCCGGGCCGGCATCGTCAACTGGAACCAGCAACTCACCGGCGCGAGCAGCGCGGCGCCCTTCGGCGGAATCAAGCTCAGCGGCAACCACCGTCCCAACGCCTGGTTTGCCGCGGACTACTGCAGCTATCCGGTGGCCAGCATCGAACGCCGCCGGCTCTCCCTTCCAGAAACCCTGCCTCCCGGCCTTCCGCCCTTCGACCATGTCCACGACGCTTGAAGCCAACTTCGACGGCCTCGTCGGCCCCACCCACAACTACGCCGGCCTCTCCCTGGGCAACATCGCCTCGATGCGCCACCGCGCCGCCGCCTCCAACCCGCGCGAGGCCGCGCTCCAGGGCATCGCCAAGATGCGCCTGCTCGCCAGCCTCGGCCTGCCCCAGGCCGTCCTTCCACCCCAGGAACGCCCCGACATCGGCGCGCTTCGCCGCCTCGGCTTCGCGGGGGCTTCCGACGCCGAGATCATCCGGCGCGCCGCCGCCGAAGCCCCGGAACTGCTCGCCGCCTGCGCTTCCGCCTCCGCCATGTGGACGGCCAATGCCGCCACCGTCGCGCCCTCCAGCGACACGACCGACGGCCGCCTCCACCTCACCGTCGCCAATCTCGTGAGCAAGTTTCACCGTTCGCTCGAGCCACCGGGCACCGCCCGCGCCCTGCGGGCGATTTTTCACGACACCTCGCGCTTCGCGGTCCACGATCCGCTGCCG
>RFJS01000305.1 GCA_003694825.1 Verrucomicrobiota bacterium
CCCTGAGTTCCGCCACCCCAGACGTAGTAGCTGGGCGGATGAGCCACTGGATTACCCGGCCGCACCGTCCCATAAAAGTCCTCGAGAAACGCCAGGCGAAACGACCCGTGAGAGTTCGCGTTGGATTTCTGCCAGAACAAGAAGGGACGGACCCGCGTCATCATCTGATCATCCCCGAACACTTCGCGGAACGTGTTGGATATGAACACGACCCGCCGCGTGTAGGCGCGGCCCAGCATGAGGCGGTCGAACGCATTGCTCGAGGCGGCGGAGACCCCGTCATAGACAAGCGGCGAGTTCGGATCCTCTTCGGCTTCGGTCAACGCCTGCTCCCGCAGCCAGGCCGTCTGCGAAAACGAGCTGTTGTTGTTCCAGACCTCGTTGGAGTATTCGATGTAGAGAGCGAGCGACGGATCCAGCGGCTCCCACACGGTTCCACCGGCAACCCGGTGCGCCTCGCGTTCGGCGTCGGAATTGAACGGATCGGTCCCATTGGAGCCGTAGCGGAAAACCTTCGCCACATTGCGGATGTATTCATCATCCGCCTTCACCGGAATGTTGATGAACGGCGAGATGCCCATCTGATTGCAGAAGGCGATGATGTGCTCCCAGGGCATCCCCTCCCCGCCCTGCGGCTTGATCGTGCGCGGGTGCTCGTCGGGGCGGACCCGGAATTCCCACTTCTCGCTGTCATTGCCATTGGTGTCCAGCGGGTCCATGAAACGCATGACCTCCGTGCCACCGAGTCGCAAGTCCATGAGCCGGTCGGGCAGCTCGCCGAAATCGTGGGACGTGGACGACCCGTCATCGATCGGCCGCATGATCGACAGAACCGTGGGCGCGGTGACCACGTTGTCGACGAACATCCTCACGTTAGAGGTCCGGGAAGGCAGCGTCCAGGTGGCCACCTTCAGACCAGTCGCCGGATCGGTCGAAAACGATCCCAGCGTGCCGTGCGAGAAGGAGATATCGAGCTGACCGTCGTGGTAGACACGATACGTGCCGGCGCGCAGCGGATAGCTGCCGCTGAGGTAGCTCGATGCCGCCTCAGTCGGATGACCAAACTGGTTGACGATCGCGGGCGATCCGTCGGCACGGTTCCACGGGCGCCCTTGCTTGAGCGCATCGGCGTAGATCACGCCGGCCCAGTCTTTGAGAAATGTCTGGTTCATCGCCGCGATCGAATTTTGCGCCGCGGCCGGTCGAGGCGAAAGCAGGGTCGCGAGAATCGGTGCCGCCAGAAGCAGACACGCACTGAAACAACGGGGAAGCGGTAAACGACAAGTTACCATCATGAGGAGCAAGGGGTTGAGTGCCAGGGGAGATTGGGGGGGACAACGGAGACCAGCGATCAATCCAAGTCCGAAGCCGGACCGGATCGACCCGTCACTTCCCACGATCGCTCGCGAAACGTTCCGGCGAAGTCAACCCACAGGCCGTGGGACCGGTCCCATCACGCCGGCAAAGCACTGGAACCGCTGCCCTGAGGCGGCGCGCCGAATCGGGGTGGCGGCGGGTCGAAACATCGGGTTGCAAGGCCACGCAACTCCGCACCGGGCGGTCAGATGGTATCCCGACCTTCCTCCCAATGCCCCGAGCCACGATCAGACAAGTCGCCGCTGCCGCAGGAACCAGCAAATCCACGGCCGCGCGGGCTCTTGCCGGCCACCCGGGCGTCCATGAAGCGACCCGCCGCAAGGTTCTCGATGCGGCCCAACGCCTCGGCTATCATCCCGAGCCCGCGCTGCGCATGCTCACGGCCTACCGCTGGAACTCGCTACAGGGCAGCCGTCCGGCGATGACGATCGCCTTCCTGTTCCAGACCGTGAGACGGGTGGTGGAAGGCGAGAGTCGCCTCGTCCGCATCGGTTATGACTTCGTTCCGGTCTTGACCGCCCAGTCACAAACTCTCGGCTACGGCATTGATCCGGTCGACGTGACGGAGATCGGTGACACACAGCGTCTGAAGCGCATCCTGCGTGCCCGCGGCATCCAGGCCCTGCTCGTCGCTCCGATGGTCGAGGGCGATCCCATGAAAGGATTTGCCTGGCAGCATTTTGCCGCGGTGAGCTGCGGCGTCGGCGAATTACGCCCGCCGATTCATTCCGTGGATACCGATCACTTCATCGGACTGCGCATGGCCTGGCGGGAATGCCTGCGGCGCGGTTACAAACGAATCGGCCCGGCATTGTTCCGCCAACAGGGCGCCGACCACAACATGGCTGCCCGCTACGGCGCCGCGCTCTACGAACAGGCCCAACAACCGGAGAGCTGCGCACAGTTGCCGATCTTCGAGGGGCACCTGACCGACCGGGATGGATTCATCGCCTGGTTCAGAGACAACCGGCCCGATGCCGTGATCGCACTGAATGAGCTGCCCTACTGGTGGCTGCGTGGGGCGGGCTACCGTATTCCCGAAGATGTCGGCTTCTGTGCGCTGAACCAGCGACGCCCCTCCCACATCAGTGGCGTGCGGATCAACCTCGAGCGCATCGCCAACCGCGCCCTGCTCTGGCTCGACCAGCTTCTGCGCAGCTTTACCACCGGCCTGCCAACTGTTCCCGAGGAAGTCTACGTCCCGCCCATGTGGTCGGAAGCCGAGACGTTGCGGCGTCCGCGCGAATCGGCAACCAGGCAGACCCCGCGCCCAACTCCCACACCGCCCGCGCTTTGAAAAGAAAAACGACACCCCCGAATGGATTCCGGTGCTGCTCGATCGCTCTGTTCCTCGCCGCATCCTCGATACACGCCGGTCCCCTCTCGAACGTGAAAGCGAACCTCCGCCACCTCTCCCCTCACGGCAGCGACGCCAATCCCGGAACCGAGGCCGCGCCATGGCGAACGCCGGCCCATGCCCTCAGGCAGCTCCAGCCGGGCGACACGCTGATCTTCGCCGACGGCATCTACCCGACGTCTGAACCGCTCGTCCTGTCCATGGGGACACCGGCCCCTGCCGGGGCATGGACGACCCTGCGCGCGGCTGCGCGCGCGCGACCCGTCATCCTCGCCGAGCACGCAGCCGGGGACGACCACGACCTGCACGGTGAGCAGGGCTGGCTTCGCCTCGAACGCTCCTCCCGGATTCGCCTCATCGGCCTGACTGTGAAAAACTCCCCCCGCGGAGGGATTTCCGTCCACGAAGGATGCACCGGGATCGAAATCCTTGGGTGCCGCATCGACCGCAGCAGCGATTTCGGCATCGGCATCTGGAACGCCTCCGGCATCCGCGTCATCGGCAACGATGTCTTCGAGGCCAACCACGCCCAGCGGCGGCCCGACGGCGACACCTCCGGCCGCGACCGTTCCGCGCAGGAGGCGCTCAGTCTGGGCAATGTCACCGACTTCGAGGTCGCCTGGAACCGCGTCCATGCCGGAGGCAAAGAGGGGATCGACATCAAGCGCCCGTCGCAGCGGGGGCGCGTCCACCACAATCTTGTCCACGACATGGCCCGCCAGGGCATCTATCTCGACGCCCGCCGCACCGGGGTGATGCGGGAGATCGAGGTGGACCATAACATCAGCTTCCACAACGGATGGGGCATCGGGCTCTCGACCGAGCAGGCCACCGCCCGGATGGAGCAGGTCCACATCCATCACAACCTGATCTACGCCAACCGCGGATCCGGACTGATTATTGCACCGTGGGTGCAGGACGGCCCGCGAAGCGACATCGTCATCGAGAACAACACTCTCGTTCACAACGGCACCCGTCTCGTCTCCTGGGCCGGCTCACTCGGCAATCTCGACCTGCGCACCGCCAATCTCTCCGACGCCGACATCCGCAAAAACCTCTGCGTCGATGGTGGCGCTTTCGACATCGCGACCTTGTTTCCGACCGACCGGGCCAAGGCGGAACTCGCACATCGAAGAATCCGCATTGCCGGCAACCGCGCCGCACCCGCGGCATCCTTCGGGGCCACCCGGGCGGGCGACTTTCCCAGGCCGTGGCCCTGGGATGGCGAACAGGCCATCCACGATCGTCCCATTTTCGTCGCACCCGAGGCCGGAGACTTCCGGCTGGCGCCGGAAAACCCAGTCCACCTCCTCGCCCTGGGAGCCTTTGCCGACACGGACGCCGACTGGGCGGCCGAAGTCCGCAGCCGGGCAGGCCATCTCCCCGCTGCCTCCGCCCCGCAAACCGTTTCAATTTCCCCATCGCTTCGACAGTCATGAAATGGCCCGCCCTTCGAATCTTCTCCGGACCGGAACTCGACCGCATCGCCATGCCTGTCGGCGGGATCGGCACGGGCACGATCAGCATCGGAGGCCGCGGCGACTTGCGCGACTTTGAAGTGTTCAACCGTCCGTCCCGCGGCTTCATCCCCAGGGCCCAGGGGGCACAGCCTTCGCTGGTTCTGCGCACGCGCCGCTGCCTTCCGAGTGAACCGGCTGCCATCCGGATCCTCGAGGGCGCCGTGTCCGGGCGTCACCTCGACGCGAATCCCGATGCGCCCGGTCCGTGGCGTCCGGGCATCCCGCGTTTCGCCCGGGCAAGCTTCCGCGCCGCCTATCCGCTGGCCGAGATCGATCTCCGCGACCCCGGCTGTCCTCTCGTAGCCCGCTTGCAGACTTTCAATCCTTTGGTGCCTGCCGACGCCGAAAAGAGCGGGTTGCCCTGCGCGGTGATCCGCGTCGTCCTGCGCAACCCCGGCCAACAGGTCGTCGAGGCATCCGTCGCCGCCACGCTTCCGAACTTCATCGGCGAGCCCGTGTCACCTCGCATGCCAGCCGCGCCGGATACGCTGCGCCGGGCCTGGCACCGGCGCGAGGCCGCTGACGTGGCCGGCCTTTTTGGCGACTGCACCGGCGGGAACCCTGAGGACGAAGCACACGGCACGCTCGCCCTTGTCGCCGTAGGCGCCGCCTCCGATCGCGTCACCTGCAGGACGACATGGGCCGAGGGGTTCTGGACCCACGGCGTGCAGGACTTCTTCGACGACCTGCTCGGGGACGGTCGCCTCGACGAACGCCCCCCCCTGACCCAACCGGGCTGTGCCCCCGCAGGCTCGGTGTGTATCGAAACAGAAATTCCCCCTCGAGAGACCCGCGCGCTCACTTTCCTGCTCACCTGGCACTTCCCCAACCGCCGGGGATGGACGGTCGATCCCGCGACGGGGACCACCCGGATTGTCGGTAATCACTACACCACCCGCTTCGCCGACGCCTGGGATGCCGCGACGCGCATTGCGGCCGAAATTCCTGAACTCGAGACGGAAACGCTCCGCTTTGTTTCGGCATTTTGCGACAGCGACCATCCCGATGTCATCAAGGAAGCGGCGCTCAGCACCCTCCCGGTCCTTCGTTCTCAAACCAGCTTCCGAATTGCCGAGGGGCGCTTCTTCGCCTGGGAGGGATGCGGCTCATACGAAGGGAGCTGGGCGGGCACCTGCAATCACGTCTGGCTCTACGACGCCGCCACCCCCCAGCTCTTCGGGTCCATCGCACGCTCGATCCATGAAACAGCGCTGCTCGACGCCGCGGGCGATGACGGCCTTCTGCCCATGCGCGTCCCTCTCCCCACGGACCTTCCCGCCTGGAACGCGGCTGCGGCCGACGGACAATGCGGCCAGATCCTCCGCGTGCTCCGTGAGTATCGACATCATGGAGACCGCCGATGGCTGGCCCGGCTCTGGCCGCGCGTGCGCGGCGCCCTCGAATTCTGCTGGAAACCCGGCGGATGGGATGCCGACCGCGACGGCGTGATGGAAGGTCCCCAGCACGTGACGATGGATGTCGATTACTTCGGCCCCAATCCTCAAACCGCTTCATGGTATCTGGCGGCCCTGCGGGCCGGCGCAGAGATGGCACGCATCCTCGAGGATCACGACTTCGCCGCCCGGTGCGACGACCTCGCCGAGCGCGGACGCGCCTTCCTCGAAACGCAACTTTTCAACGGCGAATTCTTTCCGCAAAAGATTCGACCGCTGCCGAAGGATTCGAAACCGCTCCCCGGCATCGCCAACCTCATCCCCGACGGCAACGATCCGGCGAATCCACGCTTCCAGCTCGGCCCGGCGGTGTGCATCGACCAGCTGGCCGCTCAACCCTTCGCCCATCAGGCCGGACTGGGCGACCTCTTCGACCCGATCCATGCCGAGATCGCGCTCAAGTCGATCCTGCGCCACAACCAGAAGCGACCGCTCGGCAATCACTTCAATCCTCTCCGCGCCTTCGCCACCCCCGACGAAAACGGCGTTCTTCTCGCCTCCTGGCCGCACGGCGGCCAGCCGACTCGACCTTTTCCCTACTGGGCGGAAATCTGGTCCGGCTGTGAACACCTCTTTGCCGCCGCGCTCATCTGGGCAGGCCTCGAGGAAGACGGACTCCGCGTCATCGCCGACGTTCGCCGCCGCCACGCCGGCCACAATCGCAATCCCTTCGACGAGGCCGAGGCGGGCTCGCACTACGCCAGATCCCTCGCCGCCTGGGCGGCGATACCCGCGTGGACCCGCTTCCGCTACGACGCACCGGCCGGCCGGTTCAGCGTCGGTCGGCGCCGCGGCCGTTTTTTCTGGGCAACGGGGGATGCCTGGGGGATTTACCGGCTCACGGATCGCACCTTCTCGCTCATGGTTCTCGGCGGCCGGCTTTCGATCGCGGAAGTCGTCGTCGCGGGCCTGCCACCTGAATCGAGGCCGGCCCGCGTCGTCGCCGCCGGCGCCCCCCCGGTTCGACTCCGGTTGCCGCCGCCCGGGTGAGTGGGCGTTTTCCAAACCGCGATGGCCTCCATGCGTCTTGCTTCGTCTGCGACAGCGGCCTTCAAATCCCCGGACGCGGACTTCGGCGATCAACGAGGCCATCTTTTCACCCTTCGTCACCAACCAACCCTTCTCTTCCGGCCGAACACGCGCCGCTCGCCTTGAGTCCCCAACCCGAAATGTCATGACAATCATGCTCTTCGCCACCGCCTTGACCGCCGCTTTGCCGCCTCCGGCCGATTTCGCGCAGGCTGTCCGGCAAATCGAAGCCCGTATCGAGCCTCCCGCCATCCCGAATCGCGAAGTCAATCTCTTCGACCTGACGGAACTGCGGCCCGACTCGGCCGGCACCCATGATTTCCGCCACCTCGTGCAAAAAGCCATCGACGATCTCGCGGCGGCGGGCGGAGGGACGCTTCTCCTGCCTCACCCCGCCGGGCGTTTCACCTGGAGCAAGCCGAAAGCCATCTATCGCTTCAGCGGCGGCATCGAGCTGCGCACGGGAGTCAAGCTTGCCCTCGAGCCCGCCATCGTGCTGCGCTTCGACTGCAAGCCGGAAAACTACACCCGCGACGGAGCCGGCGTGCTGACCCGCTACGAAGGAACCACCATCTACGGGCATGCCCCGTTGATCCGGGCTTTCGGAGTGGAGGACATCTCCCTCGTCGCGACACCGGGCCATGGCGCCATGCCGGAAATCACCGGCGCGGGTGAAGCCTGGCTGCGCTGGCAGGAAACTCAACTGCCCCCGGGCGAATCCACCGGGATTCGCGAGGCGAACAACGCCGGCATCCCCCTGCGCGAGCGGCGCTCCGAATACCCGGGCATCTACTTTCGCCGGCCGGTCATGCTGCAATTCTTCCTCTGCCGCCGCGCGCTCGTCGACGGCATCAAACTCACCGACGCCCCCTTCTGGATGGTCCATCCTGTCTTCAGTGAGTCCGTCACCCTGCGCAATCTCCTCTTCGATGGCCCGAACGTGAACAATGACGCGATCGACATCGACTCGAGCCGCTTCGTCCTCGTCGAAAATGTCATGTTCAACAATCACGACGACAACATCGCCTTGAAGGCCGGTCGGGACCGGGAAGGACGCGAAGGCGTGGACGTCGCCGGCACGGAACTGGAAAATTGGCCGGGCCATTCCCCCTGCCTCGTCGAGGGACGTCTCGGCGGCCCCACTGAGGATGTGGTGATCCGCAACAACGTCTTCAAAGGCCACTACGCGATCGCGGTCGGCAGCGAGATGTCCGGGGGCGTTCGCCGCGTCTACGCGCTGCACAACCACTCCGTGCAATCCGTCGCCAATGTCCTTTTCGTCAAGTCCAGCCGCAGGCGGGGCGGCATCGTCGAGGATCTCTTCATTCACGATTTCGAGGCCGTCGCCGTCCGCGGCTCCGCGGTGTCCCTGATTCCCAACTACGACGGCGACCTCACCAGCCCCCATCCGCCAACCTTCCGGCGTATTCACATTTCTCAATTGCGCGTTGGCTCCGCCGGCGCGGCGCTTGCGGCCCACGGCTGGGCCGACGCTCCGATCGAGGACGTCTCCATCACCGACGCGTGCATCGGCCTCAGCGGGGCCGGGAAGATAGATGCGGTCACCTTCAGCGGCGTCATCGATCTGCACCTCGAAAACTTCGTGGTCGACGGTCGCCGCCATGACGGCGACTTCACGCTGCCGACCGAAAAAACACCCCCTCGCCAGAACTGACCCCCGCTCCCCTTCCATCGATGGACCACACCATCCCTGAATCCTCCGGCGCCGGCCTTCTCGACTCGCTCTCAGCCTTCGCAGCGGGGCCATCCCCGGCCACCCTGCTGCCCGCTTCCGTGCTTGGCGAGCTCGACTCCACCCGCCTGCCCCTGCCGGCGCGCGCCCTTGCCATCGCCAGAGCCAACCCCTTCTGGTTCGAGCCCTGCTTCGCTCTCAGTCCCGGCGGCATTCCGCCCGGACGGGACATCGCCCTGTTTTTGTGGGAGGAGCCCGATGGCCGCTGCGGTGCGTTGCTGCCGCTCATCAGCGAGAATGGACGCGCCATCCTGCAGGTTCGCAATGAGCCGACGGTGCTGCATGCCGCGTGGCAACCGGATACCGGCGCCGCCGCCACGGGCGAGGAGCCCGCACTCGCGCTGGGCTGTGACACCGATCCCTTCGCCGCCATCCGGTCGGCCGTCGCCGCCGCCCGAACGGCACTGCGCACTTTCCGTTGCCGGGAGGAAAAGCCACTGCCCGCCTACATCGACTATCTGGGCTGGTGCACCTGGGATGCCTTCTACCAGGACGTCAGCGCCGACGGCATCCGCGAGGGTCTGCTGCAACTGACCCGGGGCGGCGTCCGTCCGGGCTTCATCATCATCGATGACGGCTGGCAGGTCGCGCGCGATTTCCGGATGATCGATTTCGCCACCGACCCGGCCAAGTTCCCCGAAGGTCTCGCTCCGGTCGTGAAGGAGGCGAGGGAAACATTCCACGTGCGGCACGTCGGCATCTGGCATACGCTGCAGGGCTACTGGGCCGGCGTCGACCCCCGGGGCCCTTTGAGCGGACGCTACGCCATCACCCACTGCCCCGGCCGCTCGCCGGATTTCACCGGCTGGCCCGATCAGTTCACCGTGGACAGCCGGGACATGATCGAGCCGCAGGACATTGCCCGATTCTACCTGGATTTCTATCAGTGGCTCGCCGCCCAGGGCATCGACTTCGTCAAGGTCGACAACCAGGCGATGATGCAACAATTCGCCGGCGACCGTCTTCCCCGCATTGCCACCCAGACGGCCTATCAGCGCGCCCTTCAGGGCGCGGGCGCCGTTCACTTCGGCGGAGCCGTGCTGCACTGCATGAGCAACGTCACCGACATTCTCCTGCGGCTCTCCGTGAGCAATCTCTGGCGCAACTCCGATGACTACTATCCCGCGAAGCCGGCCGCCTACCAGGCGAACTTCGTCACCATCAACGCCTTCAACAACCTCCTCACTGCCCGTTTCGCCCTGCCCGATTGGGACATGTTCCAATCCGCGCGCCCCCATGCCCACTTCCATGCCGCCGCCCGCGCCATCTCCGGCGGTCCCGTGATGATCTCCGATACGCCGGGCAGCCACGATCATGCCCTGTTGCGACGTCTCTGTCTCGCGGATGGACGTGTCCCCCGCTGGCCCCGCCCCGCCCGCCCCGCGCGCGACCGACTCTTCGAAGATCCCCGTTCGAACGGCAGGCTCCTCAAGATCGTCAATGGCTCCGCGCATGCCGCCGCGGTCGGGCTTTTCCACGTCGGTCTCCCAGCGGCCGATGGAGAGGCGCCTCCGCCCGCCAGTGACACGCTTTCCGCGGCCGACGTGCCGCTACCCGCCGGTCCGGACGGCGACAGCGGGCTGCTGGCGATCGGAAGCGAGAGCGGGACCATCATCCGCCTCACGGCTGCACAGGCACATCCCGTCCGCCTCGCTCACCTCGAGGCCGAGATCTTCACCGTGGGGATCCGTGAGCGAGGCATCACCGCCTTCGGACTGGAAGGCATGCTCAACGGCGGCGCCGCTCTCATCGGGCGCGGCTGGAGCAGCGCCACGACTTTCCGCGCGCAACTCATGGCCGCCGAGGGCGCCACTGCCCTGTTTCACTGCGATCAGCCGCCGGCCGCGGTTCGGCTCAACGACCGCAACGTCTCTGCCCGCTACGACGCCGCGACCGGCCTGCTCCGGGTAGCGCTCGACGGAGCCGCGCCGGCCGCTGTGGTCGAAGTGGACATTGCTCCCAACTGATCGCGGAACCCAACCGGTTGTCCGACAGGAAGCTCGGGTCGTCGTCACCCGCTGATTTCGCTGCCGACCACCTGCCATCCCGCATGAGCACACCACTGCACATTCTGCACCTCCACGCCCACGATGCCGGGCGCTGGATCCAGCCTTACGGCTATCCGGTGAGCACGCCTCACCTCCAGGCCTTCGCGCAGGATGCCATCGTCTTCCGCAACGCTTTCGCTGTCTCCCCGACCTGCGGACCGGCCCGCACTGCCCTGATGACGGGCATGTATCCGCACGAGTGCGGCATGTTCGGCCTTCCCGGACCCGACGGGTGGAAAATGGACGATCCCGGGCGGCATCTCGTCCACACCCTCAACGCCGCTGGCTACCTCACCGTCCTCGCCGGTTGCCAGCATGAGTGCGACGGCCGGGACCTCTCCCCCCTCGGCTACCAGCGCCTCCTCAACGACGCCACGCGCCCGCTGCGCGGCTGGTTTTATCCCGAAACCATCGATCGCGTCGAAAGCTTCCTCGCCGA
>RFJS01000306.1 GCA_003694825.1 Verrucomicrobiota bacterium
GCGGGCCGACGGCACTTCGGATGTTGTCTTCTACCGCTTTCTTCAGCCGCTGAGCCATCCCGAGGATCGCGGCATGCAGGACTTCCTCGTCGAGCTGCCGCCCGATACCGTCAGCGTCTCGCTCTTCACTCTGCCCGGCCCGGCGGAAAACGCCAACTGGGACTGGACGCAGTGGTCGAAGATCCGTTTCAGCCAGGGCCGCTGAAGCCACGTGATGTCCCTTCGCCTCAACATCCGCTCCACTCGACGGTGCGACCGGCGACACCGTCGGCGTGCACGCACCGTCCTGCCGTTTCCGTCATGACCGTCCCCGACGACAACACAGGCGCCGAACCCACCGCCACCCTCCCGCGCGCGAACATCCCGGAGCGATGGCTGCCCGTCCTCGCCGGCCTCGCCTCGCTGCTGCCTCTCCTCGTCTACCGTGAGCGCTGGCAGGCGCTGTTTTATTTCGGGGACGACTGGGACAACATCAACCAGCTCTCGCAGATGGGCGCGCTGCGGTGGATCTTCCGCGTATTCAACGAACACTTCATCCCGGTACACAAGGCGCTCTGGCTCGCCTTGCTGAAGCTGGGCGGCGGCTCGCACTTCGTCATCCTCGTCGGCCTTTGGCTCGTGCACGCCGCCACCGCGGCCATGCTCTGCGCCCTGCTGCGCGCGGCCGGATGGTTCCGTTTCGCCGCCATCGGTTCCGGCCTTTTCTTCGGCCTCGCCTCGATCCACATCGAAACGCTCGCGTGGACGATCAATCTCAGCAATGTCGTCTCCACCCTCGCCCTCGCCGTCGGACTCTGGTGGGTGTTCGCCCGGCGGCTGGACCAGGAGCGAGGGCAGCTCTCCTCGGCGCTGACCCTCGTCCTCTGCAGTGCGCTGAGCGCCTTTTCCATGGCGCGCGGCGTCCTCACCGGCCCGGTCTTCGCCCTGGCGCTGCTTGCCCCGCCGCCCATGCCATGGTCGACCGAGCGGCGCTGGCACTGGCGCACCGCCGCCGCCACCGTCATTCCGGCCGCCGCCACGCTGGTCATTATCCTTGCGTTCTCCACGGGAGCAAAACGCGACGTGATCCATCACCTGCCGGAAGTCGCCCGCTATTTTTTCGGTTTCCTGACGCTCAACCCGCTACACTCTCTCACCGGCCTCGAAGGGGTCGGCACGCGCATGATGCTGCTCGTGGGGGCTGTGAAACTCGGCATCATGCTGGCCGCCTGGCGGGTTTCCGCGCCCCGGCAGCGCCGTGTTCTGCTCTGCCTGGGCGCAGCCATGGTCGGGGATGCCCTGCTCGTGGGATACGGGCGGTTTCACACCCCCGAGGTGACGATCGTCAGTTCACGCTACCAATACTTCGTCCTGCTCACCTTCGCACCCTTCCTGCTCACGGTGATCGACGCGGCCCTGCGTCGCCTCGCCGTCCGACTGCCGCGGCGGGCGGCCACTGTCGTCCCGCTTGCCGGTCTCGTTCTCGTCACCGCCGCCGCCTGGCGGGGCTGGGATCGCCAGACCCGCATCTGGTCCGATTGGCGCGGCCACGGACCACGGCAGGTGCTCCTGCACGACCCCAATCCGCCCGCCACAGGCACGGTTCCCGGCATCCCACCGATGCCCACGGCACGGGCTAAAGAACTCATCGAGCAGTTCGATCTGAAGTGACCGCCCGGGTCTTGGGCTTGCACCAGCGCGCCGCTCGCTTGTGATCCTGCTGCAGGAAGCTCCCCGCGGAAATACCTGCGAACAACCACAGCACACCGACACATCATGGGAAAGAAACTGCTCGTCACCGGCTCCTCCGGCCTCATCGGCTCGGAGGTCTGCGTCTATTTCGCCCGGGAGGGCTACACGATCCACGGGGTCGACAACAACCAACGCGCCGTCTTTTTCGGCCCGCAGGGCGAC
>RFJS01000307.1 GCA_003694825.1 Verrucomicrobiota bacterium
CCGGCCGGCATGCGCGAGGAGGAGACGGCTGACGCCGGCGAAGCCGCCGCCGAGGCGCCGGTTTCGGCTCCCGAGGTGCCGGCCGCGGAAAGCGCCCCGGCCGCCCCGGAGGAGTCCGCCGCGCCCGAAGCCGAAAAGCCCGAAGAGAACCCGCAGTGAATCCTGCCTTCGCCGACTTTTGAGGAATAGAATATGAGCACTGAAATCAGCGCGAAAATGGTCAGCACCCTGCGTGAAAAAACCGGCGCGGGGCTGATGGACTGCAAGAAGGCCCTCACCGAGGCCAATGGCGACCTCGAGCAGGCCGAGACGATCTTGCGCAAGAAGGGTGTCGCCTCCGCCGCCAAAAAGGCCGGCCGCGCCGCAAACGAAGGTCTCATCGAGAGCTACATCCACCTGGGTGGCCGGGTCGGTGTGCTCATCGAGGTCAATTGCGAGACCGACTTCGTGGCCAAGACGGAGGACTTCAAGGCCCTCTGCCGCGACCTCTGCCTGCAGATTGCCGCGACCAGCCCGTCCTACGTGAGCCGTGAGTCGGTTCCCGAGGAGGAAGTCGCCCGCGAGCGCGACATCGCGGCCGCCCAGGCCGAAGGAAAGCCGCCGGCGGCGATCCAGAAGATCGTCGAGGGCAAGCTCGACAAGTATTTCTCGAGCATCTGCCTGATGGAGCAGCCCTTCGTGAAGAACCCGGAGAAGACGGTGAAGGAAGTCGTCACCGAGGCGATCGCTCGTCTCGGCGAGAACATCCAGGTGAAGCGGTTCACCCGCTATCAGCTGGGTGCCTGAGCTTCCCGCGCCTTTCGGCGATTCTGCTTCAGCCTTTCAGCGAGGCCGTCGGTCATCGGGCCGGCGGCCTTTTTTTCGTTTTTAGGAGGGCGTTGTCGGTTTCATCGATTGTCACGGAGAGGCAGTGATGCTTCATGGTAGTGATGGTTTCCCGGACGGATATTGTCATGCGTGGGCTGCTCAATCGTTGCCCGAACTGTGGGGCGGCGTCGTTGTTTGAGCGTGGCCTGCGGCTCAATCAGAAGTGCCCCCGCTGCGGTCTCGAGCTGGAGCGCGGGGAGGGGTTTTTCCTCGGGTCGATGTCGATCAACTACGGCGTCACCATCCTCGTCGTGCTCGTGCCGATACTCGTGTTGGCGCTGACGGGGACGCTGTCGGTCTCGTGGGCTATCGGGCTCGCCGTTGCGGGCACGATTCTCTTTCCCATCCTTTTCTACCGCTCATCGCGGAGCTGGTGGCTGATGGCCTACTATTTCTTCCTGCCCCACCAGTTGCCGGCGAATCGTTCGACGGAAGCGGCCGAGG
>RFJS01000308.1 GCA_003694825.1 Verrucomicrobiota bacterium
CGTGCAGACACGTCGCACGGATTCGGAGGTCGAGATCATCGCCCGTCGGCACGAGGATGGGGCGAGGTTCACGTGGACGCTCTCCGCCGCAGGAGTGACGCTCGATTATCGCTACGGCGAGATTGCCGAGCCGTTGACCTATTGCGCCGTCGGCTTCGACCTGTCCGACGCGGCCGTGCTGGCCAAAGTGTGGCGCGGGCGCGGGCCGCACCGCGTGTGGGCCAACCGCATGCAGGGCCCGCAGTTCGGGCGCTGGTCGGATGTCTGGAACGACAATGTCGTGGGCAGGCACTGGGACGCGCCTCCGTTCAAAGGCGTCTTCGCCGACGTCGACTGGATGCGGCTGGACCTCGCCGCCGGGGCCGCGCTTCTGTTCGACCCGGAGGGGGCGGCGCACATCGGCGTCCTGCGTCCCCGCAACGCCGAAGGGCCGCGCGACAAAAATACCTTTGCCGGTCCGGTGCGCGCCTGGTGGGCGTATCCGGAGGCAGGCGGGTTGTATCTGTTTCACAAAATCCCGGCCATCGGCACCAAGTTCGCCAATGCCGAGAGGCTCGGTCCGCAAAGCGTGCCGGTGCGGATAAAGGGGCCGATCGCCGGACGGGTGACTTTCCATGTGCGAGCGCTCGATGAGCGATAGCTGACCGCTGAGGATCACTTTATGAAATGCGCGATATCCGGTGTCGTGGCGCTGTGCGCCTTGGTGTTTGGACTGGCAGGTTGCGACGGCTCTGCGGAAACCGCGGAGCGTGCCGCGAGTGAGAGTCAACCCTTTCCGTTCTTGCTTCCGGAGAAGCGGCCGGACAGGCCGCTCAGTGCCGCGACGAAACGCGTGTATGAGAACTACATGGCGCTTCGTCCGGAGACCAATGAACTCTATACACAGTTCCGCTACACGCCGCTGGAGGGCTTTGATTACAACGGGGGCGATGGGACGGTGAGCCGTCGGGATCCCTCGAAAATCATTTATGTAAACGGCAGATACTACGTCTGGTACACCCATAGAGCGACGCCATATCCGCCCGTTGGCATGGCGAGGGCGGCGGAGGCCACGGATGAGATTCCGTCGGCGGACTGGGATCTCGCGGATATCTATTACGCGACGTCAACGGACGGTTTTCACTGGGAAGAGCAGGGAGTTGCCGTGCCGCGGCCTCCGAAGCCGCAGCCCGGCTGGCGATCCGTGACGACGACCGATATCCTTGTGTGGAAGGGGAAGTATTATCTCTACTACCAGGCGTTCAGTGAGCCGAGCGGCTTGCGGGGAGATTATTGTCCCGTATCCGTTTCGTGGGCCGACTCGCCGGACGGCCCGTGGACGCCGTATGGCAAGGTGGTCCTGCCGAACGGGCCCGAAGGGGCGTGGGATCAATACAGCATCCACGATCCCTACCCACTGGTGCATGATGGCAAGATATACCTTTATTATAAGGTCGATTTCGACAAGCGCCCGCATCTCAACCCGTCGAAAGTCCGGATGCATGGTCTGGCGATTGCCGATGACCCGCTGGGGCCGTTTCGCAAGCATCCGCTGAACCCGGTGATGAATTCGGGCCACGAGACAACCCTGTTTCCGTTCGGGAAA
>RFJS01000309.1 GCA_003694825.1 Verrucomicrobiota bacterium
AGCCCGGATGTCGCGCGTGGCTGGGGGAACAGGCCGAACGTCGCCCGCGACTATATCTACGACGGCCGCGTCTTCCTCGGCACGATGCGCCCCGGACCCGATCTGCGCAATGTCGGCCAGCGCCTTCCCAGCGCCGAGTGGCACTACAACCATCTCTACAATCCGCAGATCACCTCGCCGGGCTCGATCATGCCGCCCTTCCGATTTCTCTTTGAAACCCGCAAGATCGTCGGGGAGCCCTCGCCGCATGCGCTGAAGCTCCCGCCGGAGGAGGCGCCGCCGCCCGGCTACGAAGTCGTGCCGACTCCCCGAGCCGAAGCTCTCGTTGCCTACATGTTGAGCCTGAAGACCGATTACAACCTGCCTGAAGCCCCGGGAGGTGACCAATGAGCGCGGACGAGAACAAGCAGTCGGCTCCGCGCCAGTCCACCGACCGTCTCGAGCAGGGCGCCGTCTCCGACGAGTCCCTCTCGGCGATTCACCACCAGCTTCTGCGCGAGAAGCCGGAGCCGGTGGAAGGGTTTTCGCCGATTCCGATCTTCCTGCTCTTCGTCTTCTCGGCGCTGGTGTTCGTCAGTGGCGTCTACCTGGCGCGGTATTCGGGCGAGTTCTCGCCGAAGGCATTCGATCCTTCCGTCACGGCTGCCTCTGCAGAGCAGACCGCGCCGAAGAAGATCGATCCCATGGTTCTTGGCGAACGGCTCTTTACGCAAAACTGCGTGGCCTGCCACCAGGCCAACGGCATGGGCTTGCCCGGGGCCTTTCCGCCACTCGGTGGCTCTGAATGGGTCAACGGCAGTGAACAGCGTGTGATCCGCATCCTCATTCACGGCCTTACCGGTCCCGTGGAAGTTGCCTGGATGACCTACAACGGGGCCATGCCGGCCTTCGGTCCCAACAGTGGCTATCGCTTCAATGCTGAGAAAATCGCTGCCGTGCTGACCTACGTTCGAGCCAGTTTCGGCAACAATTCCGGTCCGATTACCGAGGAGCAGGTGCAGGCCGTCATCGACGCGACCAGTGGCCGCACGACATCCTGGACGGCCGAAGAGCTCAAGGCCATCGAGTGACCGATCCGATGGAGTCGGCCCGCGAAGCCGACAACTTCGTTTTCCCGAAAAAGCCCGCCGTCCGGCGGGCTTTTTCGTATGCAGAATCAGGCCGCCTTCTCATCGAAACGGCCGTTGGTCGCAGGCGCCGAGCGGCGGATCAAAGCACAGACGCGCCATCCCCCGTCTGCATATGCAGCACCTCGGGCCGCTCCTGGAAACGCTGGCGGTAGGCATCGGCCACAAGGTCGGCCGCCTTCTCATCGAAACGGCCGTTGGTCATGGCCATCACCGCGCCGCCGAAACCGCCACCGGTAAGCCGGGCGCCGTAGACGTCCAGTATGCCCGTGAGTTGATCCACGAGGAAATCCAGCTCCGGCGTGCTGTTCTCGAAGAGATGCTGCGAGCTGCGATGGGAGGCGGTGATCAGTTTGCCCACTTCGGCCAGATCCCCCCGCTTGAGGGCTTCGACGGTCTGGCGGACGCGCTCGATTTCTTCGATGACGTGCTTCGCTCGCCGGTAGACCGACTCGTTCAGCTTGGGCCGAGCCGCTTCAAGGGCCTCGATCGTGCCGTCGACAAGCAGCTCCACCCCGAGCGTTTTCGCGGCGTCCATGCACTCGGTATGCCGGGCCTCGTAGAGCCCGTCGGCCAGCGCGTGCTTGGTGTGCGTGTTGAAGACCCAGAAGTGAGTGTCGGGCGGCAGAGGTACCGTGTCGAAGGTGAGAGCGCGGCAATCAATGAAAACGAGGTGATCCTTCTTGCCGAAGCCCGAGACGCCCTGGTCGAGAATCCCGCACGGCACGCCCACGAAGTTGTTCTCCGCGTGACGGGCCAGCTTGACCACTTCCTCCCGCGACGGGGCCTGATCCGTGATCGCGAGGAAGGCGAGGGCGGAGGCCAGTTCGATGGCCGCGCTGCTGCTCAGGCCCGAGCCGACGGGCAGATCCGAGACTGCCAGGTAGTCGAAGCCTTCGGGTGGCGTGAGATTGAAAGCGGGGAAGGAGTCGATGATTCCGAGCGGGTAATTCGTCCACGCGTCGTCGCCGTCCTGACGCTGCGGCTTGCCCCCGCCGACCGCGACGATTTTGGGCGTCGCCCCGGAGTAGTCGCTGGCGAACCGTCGCTGAGCGTCGTCGCGCGGGGCGACGGCTACGGCGATGCCGCGGTCGATAGAGGCACCGAGCACGATCCCACCATTGTAATCAGTGTGGTTGCCGATGAACTCGATGCGGCCCGGAGCGCGCGTGACGACGGTCGGTGCGCGCCCGTAGATTTCAGTGAACTTCGCGACGATCTTCTCTTTCATGCGTACGTGAACCCGGCACCTTGGCATTTTCGAGTGCCGTAAGGAAGGCGGGAATTGGCTGAAACACTTAAATCGAACGACCTGCTGCTCAGGTATTCTCGTTTTCGCGCGGTTTTTGGCAGAATCTGCGAATCGGCATCTGGTACTGAGATTCGGTTTGACCGGAGCCCGTGTCACTCTGTCTCCCGCAGAATTCACTCGGTCCGGTTCAGGCAGCGGATCGGGCCTCGAACCTGAAGCATTCCCGCCGAGGCTTCTCGCGGCCGGAGAGCCCCGTTCGCTGCAATGTGTCGATCCGGTATCAAGGCAAAACACGGGCCTATTCCGGGCCGCTGTTGGGTCGCCACTCTCCAGATGACATCGACCAGATATGCCTTGCTGGCAGCGTCCTGGGCGGGTGACGCGGCCCTCGGCTGTTGCCGGAATGAATTACATCAGCTCGCATCCGATTACCATCCAGCCCATTTATTTTAAACGCCAAACGACGTCTGCACCGACATCCGTAAATCCGGGTGGGCATCGTAGATCCGCGCGGCCGGTCGTTCCATGGTCCTCGAGTCCAGCGGATTGTAATGTCCCCCCGTCAATTGGACAGTTCGTTATGCTGTTTGGGTGCATTGTTGATACTGTTGTTGAGGGGTGAGGTATCCGAGGGCCTGATGGGGA
>RFJS01000310.1 GCA_003694825.1 Verrucomicrobiota bacterium
AGCATCATCGGGTAGATCATCAGCCAGATCAGCACGGCGATCGGCAGATTGACCTGCGACCCCTCCACGATCTCCATCGCGCTCAGGCGGGCCGTCAGTTCCGGGAGCAAGCGGCCGAGGGCGACGCCCAGCACCATGCAAACCAGCACCCAGAGCGAGAGATATCGCTCGAAGAAATTCATGCGCTTCGCGTTCGTGCTCATACGACATACAGAAGCCCGACACCGCTATATACCGCAATAAGAATATACGAAACACGGAATTTTCGACCGCCGCGCCGCACCTCGGCCAGCCCGCCCCTCCTCGCACAAGGCACCTGGTATCCGGCCACCGCCTCCAGCGGGTCGCCCGCCGCACCGATCGCCCCGGGAGCGCCGCGCGCGGGGGGCGCATGCCACCTCTCGCCTCCTCGAACGGACAAAAAAACGGCCCGGCTCTGGCTCGCCGGGCCGCTAAGTTGCCTGCCCCGCCGGGGCGCTCGGGCTCAATCCCGATCCCGCAGCGCCAACAGGTAAAACAGGTAGGCCAGCGAAGAGATAAACGCCGCCAGGTAGGTCAGCGCCGCGGCGTTGAGCGTCTCGGAGACGCCCTTCATCTCGTCGCGCTCGATGATGCCGAGATTGACGAGCTCCACTTTCGCCCGGCGGCTCGCATCGAACTCGACCGGCAGGGTCACGAGATTGAACACGGTGAGCACGAAGTAGCACGCGATGCCGATCTCGAGCAGCAGGCCGCCCATGCCGCCAAAGAACAAACCGCCAAACATCACGAACGGCAGGATCTGCGAGGCGATCTGCGTCACTGGCACCAGTGTCATCCGCGCCTTGAGCATGGAATAGCCGACCTTGTGCTGGATCGCGTGTCCGGCCTCGTGCGCCGCGACACCGAGCGCGGCAAGGCTCGTGCCGTAATAGTTCTCGCGCGACAGCGCGAGGCGCTTGCGCACGGGATCATAGTGATCGGTGAGCCTTCCCGGCACCTGCACGATTTCGACATCGTGGATGCCGGCCCTTGCCATCACCGCCTGCGCGGCTTCGGCCCCGGTGATGCGCCCACGCGAAGGGATGCGCGCGTTCTTCGAGTAGGCACTCGAAACACGCATCTGCGCGTAGAGCCCGAAGAGGATCGTTGGGATAATGAGAAGAAGAAAGAGATTCGAGATCACCATTGGTGTTGGAGGATCCGTTTCACGATAGCAGTGCGCCTGCCGGATTCCAGTCAACCCGGAACAGACACGCCCATGCCCCATTCAGGCTACTCACTATCAGCAACTTGAGGAAGATTACGTTTCTGCAATACAGGGAGGCGACCGGCCCGCCGGGACCGGCGTTCGGGTCGGCATGTCACACTGAGGCCGCCAATCCGGGACGCAGTTGTCACCCGCCCGTGAGAATGGCCTGAATGGCGAATCCCACGCCCGTGAGGCTCTCGCCGGCGATGATGCCCGAGGCAAGGACGATGAGAAAACGAGCCGACCACTTCGGCACCGCACGACTCAGCCCCCAACCGGCGACCGATCCGATAAACATCGAAATGGCATTGTAGGCGGGAATCACCAGAGCCAGCCCCAGGCTCGGCGCGCTCGGCACCCAGAGTCGCCAGCGCCCCGGGAGCGTCCGTTCCAACACGGCCAGCACGATGCCGATGGCGCCACCGATCGCCATGCCTTCGACAGCTCCGGTCGGGAGCGCGTCGAGCCCTTTCATAAAAATCTCTGCGACTGCCTTCCACGAGGCCACGGCCGGAGCCGGCCACTCGTCGGTCAGCAACATCGACGCCGGGTCCGGCACCAGCACGAGATACCCCGCGCAGCCGGCCAGCGCGCCGGCAAGCGCGCCGAACACCTGGGCGGAAAACTGCAGCTTCGGACGGGCCCCGATCATGTGGCCGGTCTTCAAATCGTGCATGAGGTCCGCACACTGGCTTGCCGCGCCGCCGGTGACGTTGGCCGCCATGAGATTGGCCGCGGGCTGGCCGGGCGCGAGCACCGCGAAGAAGAGCTGCGTCACCTTACCCATCGCCCCGACCGGGGTCACATTGGTTTCTCCCGACACCCGGGCGGCCACCAGCGCCAGGGCAAAGGTCACCAGCACCCCGACAACCGCCACCCACACCTGGATGGCAAAGAACACCGCCTGCAGCACCACCGACAGTCCCATGACCACGACCAGCGCGGTCACGACCGTCCGCTTCGAAAACATATCCTCGTCGCGCGCCGCCGCGCTCTCATTGCCCCCTCGCGCCGGGACAAAGGCGTTGACGACCGAGCGCCAGGAGAACGCGAAGGAGGTGAGCGCGGCCGTGACCATCATGGCCACGCCCGGCCACAACAGCCACTTCAGCCCCGCGCCATACCAGCTGCGCAGCGGATCCTGCGGACCGGCCTCGGCCCATCCATGGTGAAACGCCATCGGCGCCAGCCACCCCCAGGCCACAACCGTCCCGAGAAACAACGAGATCCCCACCCGAGGGCCCACGAGCACGCCGACCGCATACATCAGCGCCGTCGGCTCGATCGAAAACCCGAGATTGGCGAGCGTGACACTGCCGTGACCCGTCTTCTCGAGCGCGCTGCCCGCCCGCACCGGAATCGCCCCGGGGATGGCCAGTTTCGTCCAGCCGGCGAGGTGTTCCGTCACTTTCAGCGCCGCGGCGCCGACCGCCCCGGTGACGAGCATCGACACGCGCGCCACCGCATCGCCGCCCCGCGCGTAGATCTCCCGCAGCGTCTCCCCGGTGGCGACTCCATTGGGGAAGGTCAACTTGTCCACTTCGATGAGCTGCCGCCGCAGCCCCATGGCTACGACGATCCCGACCAGGCAGACGGAAAACGTCCAGATCACCAGCGCCCCCCAGCCGAGCGTCTGCCCCGTGATCATCGCCAGCGCCGGAATCGGCGCGACCAGGCCCGCCGACGAGATCGCCGCCCCCGACGACGCGGCCGTCTGGCTGATGTTGGTCTCGTAGATGTTGAAGCCGCGCACACGTGGCGACAGCCCGAGCGTGCGCCAGAAGCCGAATGCGATGAGTGCCGCCGTGATCGACATGCCGAGCCCCCATCCCACCTTCAGACCGGTGTAGATGTTGCACAGGGAAAGCGCGCCACCGAGCACCATCCCCGTGAACACCGAGCGGAGCGTGAACTGCGGTTCGGCGTTCGGCACCGGATCGGCCGGCGCGGAAGGTTCGTCGTTTTGCATGGCATCGACCTCAGAGCAATCGCCCACCCCGGGCAAGCCCGGCCGGTCCCCTGCCATGCACCGCTCTACCCTGCCCCGGCACCGCTCCCCACGATCCTCGAGCACCGGCCTTTTTCGACTTGCCGGAGCCGAGCCGCTATGAAACATCCAGCCCTTTACGCAAGAGGGCGTTCGCTGGTTCGGGCGTCCTCCGTGGTCCCTTCGGGATGCCTTCATCCCGGGGAGCAGCGGCAGAACCGGCCCCGGCTGGCTCTGCGGCGCCGCCGGTGCGGCGTCAGTGACCGTGCAATTCCCAAAAAACCAAACCCATGTCCGAAGTTATCGATAAAGAAAAGCTCATCGCCGAATTCAAAACGCACGACAAAGACACCGGTTCGTGCGAAGTGCAGATCGCGCTGCTCACCGCGCGCATCAAGCACCTGACCGATCACCTGCGGGTGCATCGCAAGGATTTCCACTCGCGCCGCGGGCTTCTCGCTCTCGCCAGCCGTCGTCGCAAGCTCCTTGACTACCTCAAGAAGCACGACCTCGGCCGCTACAACACCCTGTTGCAGCGTCTCGGCCTGCGTCGCTGAGCCAACGCCTCCTCCGACAGTGGCAGCGATCATCGGCACCGCACCGACGTTCGCGCCCCTGCTGACTCCGGCGCCGGGCCGCGCCACGATCGCCCCGGCGTCCCTCGAGTTTCAGGCTGCGACCGCTTCCATCCGCGGATGGAGCGCTCGCAGCTTTTTCGCTGTCTGAACCAGCCGACACGATGCGGTTTCTTCCCCGAGGCGCGAATCCGCGCACAACCGCATCCCAGCCATCATTTCCTTCCACGACCAACCGCATGGCCTGAGCTGAGACATTTCCGCCTGCCGCCAGTGGAAAAGCCACAGTGGCGTCACGCCGAAATATCTCATCCCTCGGGTCCGGTTGGTTGAAACCCAAAAACCAACAAGACCTGACATGAAACAGAAATACACGATCGAGGTGCCCGAAGTCGGGCTGACCTTCAGCACCGGCACGCTTGCCGGTCTCGCCAACGGATCCGTCACCGCGATGATCGGAGAGACCTCCGTCTTCGTCGCCGCCACCGCCGCCTCCCAGCTGCGCGAAGGGCAGACGTGGTTTCCGCTGACCGTCGACTATCGCGAAAAGTTCTCCGCCGCGGGTCGCTTCCCCGGCGGCTACTTCAAGCGCGAGGGTCGGCCCACGGAAAAGGAAATCCTCACCTCCCGCCTCTGCGATCGCCCCTGCCGACCGCTCTTCCCGAAGGGCTTCCTCAACGAGGTCCAGATCATCGGCATGCTCCTCTCCACGGATCTCTCCAACGAGCCGGACATCTGCATGGTCAACGGCGCCTCGGCCGCTCTCGCCCTCTCCGACATTCCGTGGAATGGCCCCATCGGCTGCGTCCGCGTCGGCCTGGTCGACGGCGAGTTCGTCGCCAACCCCACCATCGAGCAGATGTATGCCTCCGCGCTCGATCTCATCTACGTCGGCACGGAGACCGAAATGCTCATGATCGAAGGCAGCGGTGACCAGGTGCCCGAGGACAAGTTCATCGAGGCCCTCGAGTTCGGCCACCAGATGATCCAGCCGATCATCCGGGCGATCAAAAAATTTGCCGAAGAGCACGGAAAGCCGAAGAAGGAATTCCCCCTCGTCACCTGCGATCCGAAGGTCTTCGAGATCGTGGACAAGACCTCGCGCGACAAGGCCTCCGAAGCCGTCAAGGCCAAGAGCAAGCAGGAGCGCAACGAGGCCCTCGCCGCCATCATCGAAGAGGCGCAGGCAAAGCTCGTCGAGGAACTCGGCGAGGACGGCTTCGACCCGTTCCATGTCGAGCTCGCCTTCGAGGAGCTGCAGCAGGACGCCTACCGCAACCTCATCCTCGAGCAGGGCTACCGCTCCGGTGGCCGCAAGCCCGACGAACTCCGCGAACTGCAGTCCGCCGTCGGCGTTCTGCCCCGAGTCCACGGCTCCGCCCTCTTCCAGCGGGGCGAGACCCAGGCACTGGTCATCACCACCCTCGGCTCCACCGGCGAATCCCAGGAGCTCGATGGCCTCACCGGCGGCCCCAAGAGCAAGTCGTTTGTTCTCCACTACAACTTCCCGCCCTACTCCGTCGGCGAAACCGGCCGCTTCCTCGCGCCCGGCCGCCGGGAGATCGGCCACGGCGCCCTCGCCGAGCGATCCCTGCTTCCGGTCATCCCCACTGAGGACACCTTCCCCTACACGATCCGCATCGTCTCCGAGATCATGTCCTCCAACGGTTCGACCTCCATGGCCTCGATCTGCGGCGGCTGTCTCTCGCTCATGGATGCGGGCGTGCCGATCCTCGCCCCCGTCGCCGGCATCTCCGTCGGTCTCGTCACGAAAAAGGACGAGTCGGGCAAGATCGTGAAGCGCACCCTCCTCACCGACATCCTCGGCGAGGAAGACCACTTCGGCGACATGGACTTCAAGATCGCCGGCACCCGCGACGGCATCACCGGCTTCCAGCTCGACCTCAAGCTCAACGGCCTGCCCTTCGACATCGTGCGCGAAGCCATCGCAGCCTCCCGCAAGGCGCGTCTCCAGATCCTCGATCACATGGAGCAGACCATCGCCAAGCCGCGTGAGGAGCTCAGCCAGTATGCGCCGCGCATCGAGACGATCCAGATCGACCCCGACAAGATCGGCGCGCTCATCGGTCCGGGCGGCAAGAACATCCGCCGCATCACGGAAATCACCGGCGCCGACATCGACATCGACGAGGACAATTCCGGCAAGGTCTACGTCTACACCAACAACCGCGAGGCGATGAAGCGCGCGATCGACGAGATCATGCTCGTCTGCGGCAAGATCGAGGAAGGCAAGATCTACCGTGGCATCGTCCGCGGCATCAAAGACTTCGGCTGCTTCGTCGAAGTGCTGCCGGGACAGGAAGGTCTCGTGCACATTTCCGAACTCGCCGACTTCCGTGTGCGCCGCACCGAGGATGTCTGCAAGATGGGCGATGAAATGGTCGTCAAGTGCATCGGCATCGACGAAAAGGGCCGGGTGCGTCTCAGCCGCAAGGCCGCTCTCGCCGACATCGAAGCCCGCAAAAAGGCCACGCGCAAAAAGGACGAAACGCCGGCCGAAGATGCCGGCACGGCCGAGCAGCCGGCGGCCGAAGCCGCTCCAGCCGAAGCGGCCGAAGCCGAAGAGAAGCCGGCCGACGCCGGGAACTGATCTGTTCCGGCAAGCGCGAACGCCGTCCCCATTCTCCTCAGGCCCGCAACGCCCCGTGCGTTGCGGGCTTTTTTCGGGTCCGGCCGACCTGATCCGCCACCGTCGCCGCCGCACAGCTCTGGGGTTGCCTCCCCGCTCTTGAAAACGCACCGTCCCTCCCTCCCCGAGCACGCACGAAAGCTCAATCAGACCGTCATGAACGCAGAAAACACCGCTCCCCCCAGCTTCGCCACCCTCATGCGACACGCCGCCATCGCCGGCTCGCTCGCAGCTGCCGGCGCCTTCATCTGGCTGCTGATCGAATACGCCCTGGGCTTTCACGGAGAGCGCCTCGCCCAGCTCCAATACATGCAGATGGTCGGCCTCGCCTTCCCCATCGCCGCCATCGCCCTGGGGATCATGCGGTGGCGCGACCGCGTCCTCGACGGGCGCATCCGCTTCTCCCAGGCCTTCGGCGTCGGCCTCGCGATCGGTCTGTTTTTCGCGATCGACTACGCCATTTTCAATTGGATCTACGCCGCGGTCATCAACCCCGGGTTCATCGAGCGCATCATCGAATTTCAGGCCCAGGCCATGCTGGAGGCCGGCTCGACACAGGAAGAGGTCGAAACCGCCATCGAAGCAGCCCGGGCCCACGCCACCGCCGGCAGCTACGGCATGGCCGTCGCCGTGCAGATGCTCGTCGCCTCACTCATCATCGCGCTCTTCGCCGCCGTCATCGTCCGTCGGCG
>RFJS01000311.1 GCA_003694825.1 Verrucomicrobiota bacterium
AGCTGGCTGATCGTGGTGAAGGGGGTTTTGTCGGTGAAGTAGTCCTTGCCGGCGCGCATGACGCGACAGCCGAGGGGGCCGCGGTCGCAGGGAACAGCGGCGGCGGCGACGAGCCTGACCTCCTCATCGTCGAGAACCTCGTCGAGGCTGCGGGCGACGCGCGCGCCGGGGTGCCGGGCGCGGAGCGCCTCGACCTTCTCCGGGTCGGGATCGTAGATCCACTTGAGCACGGCCCCGGCCTCGGTGAGGCCGTTGCACTGGCCGAAGATGTGGCCGTGATCGAGGTGCACGGCGGCAAAGGCGAATTCTCCGGGTTCGGCCACGGGGCTGGGTTTGCCCTGGGGGGCGTAGGTCATGCCATCGGCTTTTTGCATGGGGACGTCTCGATCTGGGATGGGGTGAGTGCCTGGGGGGGACCGGTCGATGGACAACGGCGGTGCCAGCCGGGTCAGCTCTTGCGGAGGCGGCGGCGGGTTTCCTTCTTGAGGCGGCGGGTGTCGGGCTCGATGGCCGCGAGCACGTCCTTTTCCATCCGGTCGATAAAGAGGATCCCGTTGAGGTGATCGACCTCGTGCTGGATGCAGCGCCCGAGCAGTCCGTTGCAGATCATCTCGTGGCGGACGCCCTGGAGGTCCTGGAAGACGACGCGCGTCCGGTCGGGGCGGATGACATCGCCGTTGATCCCGGGAAAGGAGAGGCAGCCTTCCTCGTAGACCGTCGTCGGCTCCGGTTCGAGGGTGACCTCGGGGTTGGCCAGGGCCATCGGCATGATGAGGTCGAGCGGGGGCGTGGCGCCGTCGAGGGTGTAGTGAAAGTCGGCCTCGGCGCCGCGCAGATCGATCACGCAGAACTGCAGGGCCAGGCCGATCTGCTGGGCGGCGAGCCCGATGCCATAGGCCTCGTGCATGGTTTCGATCATGTCGTCGGCCAGGCGGGCGAGTTCGGCGTTGAATTCGGTGACGGGGGCGCCCTTTTTGCGCAGGATCGGGTCGCCGTAATGAACAATTGGCAGCGGCATCGTGTCTTTCGCAGCAACGTAGAAGCCGCTCATCGGGCTCCGCAATTGAAATTGTCGGCCGGGTGTGCGGCGCTGTAGGTTGAGCGTTTCGATAATGGGAAAGCAGGGGACAGGTTCGCCCGCGACGGGCGGGAGCGAGCGGCCGCGACGCTGGGTGTGGTCGATGTTGGGCGTGCTGGCCGGGCTCGCACTGGTGGGGTTCGGCTGGTCGATCCCCTCGCAGTTCAAGTCCGTGCCGGTGTCCGTGCTGGTCGAGGCGGGGCGGTCCGGTCCGGGGCTGGAGGATCTGATGCGCGATGCGCTCGACGAGGGGCGGCCCGGGGTGGCGGACTTGCTCGCGGATGGCGCGGCGGCCGTGCAGCACGGGGCGGCCGAGATCATGCGCGAGGCGGTTGACCGCTACCTCGAGCACAATCCGGATCTCGCGATCTGGGGAGCGGGGGATCCCTACCTGACGCACGCCTTTCGTCCCGAGTTTATCGCGACCCGGGATCCCCGGGCCGGGGTGATCAAGCATTTCCTTCCCGCCGAGGCGCGGCGCAGCCTTCGCGGGTTTCTCGAGGGGTCGCGCAACGCCACCGTGCAGACGCTCCTCGCCACGGCTGACCTGCAGTCGTATCGGCAGTTTCTCCCGGTCGTCAGTGCCAGCGGCGCGCCGCTGGAGGCGACGATCCTGCTCGCCGCCATGCTCGTGCAGAGTGACCGGCTCGGGGATGGGGCCCTGCGGGAGCTGCGCGCCAAGGCCGAGCGGGCCGTCTCCACGGGCGACGCGGCTGAGCTGGAGCTGTTTTACCTCGATCTGCTCTCGCTCGCCCGCCGGCTCAACTGGGGCCAGCTCACCGAGATCACCTCGCGAGCCGACAGCACCGAAGCACTCGGGGAGCTGCGCCATCTCCTGCAGGTGGCCCCGGATGCGGCGCCGGTCCTGCTGGCCTCGGCGGCGATCGCCGAGCAGCTTGACGATCTCACGGGCTACGTCATCGACAAGGGGCCGATCGGCAAGGAAGCGGTGGCTTTCGCCCTCTTTCACGGCAAGGGGAGCCTCGATCTGCTGCTGCGCCAGCAGGTGCCGGTCGATGGCGACCTCACGCTGCCGCCGAGCCCGGTCGAGATCACCGTGGTGCAGTCGGCGCTCGATCCGATCGTGCGCTTTGCCCTGGCCGAGCCCATCCAGGCCTTCGCCGTGAAGATCGCGGCCTATCTGCTCGGCGGCCTGTTGTTCTTTCTCGTCGCGGAGCACCTCACCGCGCTGCACCGGCTGGAGCTTTCGGCGGGGTTTACCACCGTTGCCCGTTCTGTCGGAGCGATGCTCGTGTGCCTGCTCCTGATCGTCTTCAACGAACCTTACCTGGCCTTCGGCAGCGAGCCTTCGGGCTACGAGCTGCGTGTTGTCGTGCCAGTGATCGGAACCTCATCTGTCGCAACCATGACCGAATCCTCGAACGCCTTCCCTGTGGATGTGGCCACCGTGGTCAGCATCTCGTTTTTCTTCATGCTCCAGTCGCTGGTCTACCTGATCTGCCTGCTGAAGCTGAAGGAGATCCAATCGAAGAACATCCCGCCGCTGCTCAAGCTGCGCCTGACGGAGAACGAGGAGAACCTCTTCGACTCCGGCCTCTATGTCGGCATCGCCGGCACTTCGGCCGCTCTCGTGCTCCAGGTGCTCGGGGTCATCGAGGCCAACCTCCTCGCGGCCTATTCCTCGAACCTGTTCGGCATCCTCTGCGTCGCCTTCGTGAAGATCCGCCACGTCCGCCCCTTCCGGCAGAAACTCATCCTGGAAATGGCCGAGAGCGGGCAGTTGGCTGAGACGCTGGAAACCCGTCCCGTGAAAACCGGATGAACAAGACACTCCTGCTCATTCTCGTCGATTTTCTCCTGCTCAATCTCCTCGCGCTCGCCCGCTGGGAGACGCCGGAGGAGCGGCAGCGCGAAGAGCGCGGCAAGGCCGAGATCACGCCGCAGCAGACGCTGCAGCAGGTGGTCGAGGAGGACCTCGTGGATGTGTTGCGCGTCTCGCTCGAGGAAGAGGCCTCGGCCCGCGAGGAACTCAGCGAAGAGCTGCAAAAGACCCGGCAGTCCCTCTCCGAGCGCGAAAAAGCCATCGCCGAGCGGGAGCGTCGGCTCGCCGAGGCGCAGGCGGAACTCGAGCGCAAGGCCCGGGAGGCCGAGGAGCTTGCGCGCCGCGTGCAGGACACCCAGAGCGTCGCCGCGCAACTCAGCGCCCGCCTCGCCGAGACCGCCGAGGAGGCGGCCCGGCGCCAGGCGCGGGCCGAGCAGCTCGCCCGTGAGCTGGCCGAGAAGCAGGCGGCGGCCGAGCAGCTCGCCGCCAGGGTCCGGGAGATCGAACGCGAGAAACAGCTCATCGAGACGAAGGCGCGCACGCTCGAGACAAAGGTCCAGGTGGCCGAAACCGAAAAGGCCTTTCTGCGGGAGAGCGTCGAGACACTTCGGGTACAGATCGACGCGGAGCGCGAGGAGAAGCTCAAGCTCCAGGAGCAGACCGGCCTGCTCGCCGCGGGCGTCACCCAGCTCGCCGAGTCCTCCGCCGATCTCAAAGAGGAGATCCGCTCCAACACGCCGATCAACGCGAACACCCTGTTCGACGAGTTTCTCGCCAACCGCCTCGCCGCGCGGTTCCGGGCGGAGCGCAAGACGCTGCTCGGGCGAAGCGACCGCGACGTCGAGGCCCGCACCATCCTCGTCTCCGACGGCACCAATATCCTCGCCGTTTTCCATGCGGGCGACACCGTGGCCGAGATTCGCGAGCTGCCGCCGGACTGGCAGGCGATTTCGGGGACGCTCTCGGCCGGCGCAGCTTCGGTGCCGATCGACCGGCTGCTCTTTATCGAGGCCGATCCCCGCATCGCCATTGCCACGCTCGACAAGGAGACCGCCGCCCGTTTCGGGAAGAAGATCTACATGACGGCGCTCGAGCCCTTCAAGTTCGAGCAGGCCGTCATCGTCAGCGGCGGCGGCAAGTATTACGGAGAGGTCGAGTTCAAGCTCGACCCGCAGACACCCGGCTACGTGAAGATGCAGTCGCGGGTGTTCAGCCGGATGTTCGGCGAGTTCTCCCCCTCGCGGGGGGATCTGGTCTTCAGCAAGACCGGCGAGATCCTCGGCGTCATGGTGAACAACAGCTACTGCGTCCTGCTCTCGAGCTTCGTGCCCTCGGCCGAGC
>RFJS01000312.1 GCA_003694825.1 Verrucomicrobiota bacterium
CATCCAAAGCCCATGCCGGCAGTGACGAAGCCTGGGCCGCGATCGGCGGCTTCATCGGGGGCGTGGTCGTCGGCACGGCCATTCACGACCACGACGATCACGGCCACCACGGCCATGGCCGCCATTGGTGCCCACCGCCGCGGTGCGGAGGCACGGAGATCGTCATTCGCGGCGGCGGAGGTTACCGCCGGTGCGCGCCCGGCCACTGGGAGTGGGTGCGGGTGAAGGTTTGGGTGCCCGGCCACTGGCGCTGGGAGCGCGATGGCTGTGGGCGCCGGATCAAGGTATGGGTGCCGGGGTGCCACGAATATCGCCGGGAGCGCCGCTGGGTGGAAAACCGTTGCGGCCATCGACGCTGTCATTGATGGATCACGAGCGGGCCGAGAGGGCCTTCCGGAATCAACATGAACTGTCGCCGCGCACGCCGTCTGATGTCCCTCGAGCGGGATGGGCGCCTCGATGAATCCGACCGCCGGGCGCTTGCCGGGCACCTCGGACAATGCGCGGTGTGCCGCGAGGCAAAGGCGTCCCTGGGCGCGGCGGCCGAGGCGTGGAAGGCCGCGCAGGATCGCGCCGAGATCCCCGATCCCGCCGTGGAATGGCAACACATCCGGCGGGCGATTCGCCGGGCTGGCGCCGCGGCCCGCAGCGGGGAGGCGTGGCGCCAGCGCGAATGGAGCTGGTGGCGCGCGTTTTCGGCGGTGGGGGGCGCGGTCGCCGCGGCCGCGCTCGTGCTGGTGCTCTGGCGCTTCCGGGGCTCGGAGCCGGGTGCGCCGCAGCCCGGGCCGGCCGCCCTCGGGGCTGACGAGGCGGTGCACGTCGAGTTTGTCGAGTTCGCCGAGGGGGCGGAAAACCAGACAGTCTATGTGGACGCCGAGACCGGGTTCGTCGTGGTCTGGGCGGAGGTGAGCCCAATGGTGGCCGGATCCTGATCGGCGCGCGGCCGTTCCGAGCTCTTGCGGAGAGCGGGCCGTCCGGGGGACGATTGGCCGGATGCGCGGGTGGCCGGGATTCCGGGCGGCAGGAACAGGCGCGGATCAGGCGGGCGTCTTTACGGGTTGTCTTTTCCGACGCCGGGCTTTTCGTCCGGCCAAATGCCGAAAGACTGGCTCGAAGGTATCAAGGACGAATACGACGTCGTCGTCATCGGAAGCGGCCTCGCCGGCCTCACCGGTGCAAACATCCTCGCGAAGTGCGGACACTCGGTGCTCCTGCTCGAGCACCACTACCAGTTCGGTGGCCTCGCCACCTGGTTTCGGCGTCCGGGCGGGCACATTTTCGACATCTCCCTGCACGGCTTCCCCATCGGCATGGTCAAGTCCTGCCGCAAATATTGGTCGCAGGACATCGCCGACTCCATCGTGCAGCTCAAGGACGTCCGCTTCGTCAACCCGCAGTTCAACATCTGGACCACGTTCGACCGGCAGGATTTCACCCGCATCCTTTCCGAGGAATTCAAGGTGCCGCGGGATCGCGTGGAAGCCTTCTACACGCACCTGCGGGGCATGAACTTCTACGACGACGACAAGCGCACCACCCGCGAACTGTTTGAAGAGTTCTTCCCGGGACGGGACGATGTCATGCGGCTGCTCATGGAGCCGATCGCCTACGCCAACGGCTCCACCCAGGACGATCCCGCGATCACCTACGGCATCGTCTTCTCCAACTTCATGAGCAAGGGCGTCTACACCTTCCGGGGCGGGACCGACCTGCTCATCAAAAAGATGCATGCCGTGGCCACCGGAAACGGCGTGGACATGCGCAAGTGCGCCCGCGTCGAGAAGCTCCTCACCGAGGAGAGCGAAGGGCGACGGCGCGTTTGCGGCGTCGTCGTCAACGGCAGGGAAGTGCGCTGCCGGGCCGTGCTCTCCAACTCGAACATTCAGGGAACGGTCCTGAAGCTCGCCGGGGCGGAAAACTTCGCGCCGGAATTCGTCGAGCAGGTGCGCAAGATCCGCATCAACACCAGTTCCTGCCAGGTGTATTTCGGTATCCGAAAAGGAGAGACGATCCCGCACATCGGCGACCTCATCTTCACCTCGAAGTCGGAAAAATTCTCCAGCGCCGAGCTGATCGATCTGCACACGAAGAGTCGGACCTTTTCCGTCTACTACCCGAGCACCCGGCCGGGGTCGGATCGCTTCACGGTCGTCTGCTCGCTCAATGCCCGCTACGAGGACTGGGTGAACATGGACGACGAAACCTACGCGCGGGAAAAGCAGCGTCTCATCGACGAATCGCTCGAGGCG
>RFJS01000313.1 GCA_003694825.1 Verrucomicrobiota bacterium
CCGTCGCCGTTGTTTCGATACAGACGATCCGGCGTCGCGAAATCGTTGGCCACATAGAGATCCGGCCAGCCGTCGGCATCGTAGTCCCACCACGTCGCGGAATGGCCGGCGCTCCGCCCGCTGATTCCCGCCCGCGCGCTCACCTCCTCGAACGTGCCGTCGCCGCGATTGCGAAACAGGTGATCGGGCTGCCCGTCCGGGCTCGCGTCGAAGTCGAGCATGTTCGTCTGGATATAGACATCCAGCCAGCCATCCCGATCGTAGTCGCAGAACGCCGCCATGCCGGAACCGTCGGCCAGCGCCAGTCCCCGCCGGGCCGCCTCCTCGCGGAACGTGCCGTCGCCCCGGTTGATGTAGAGCAGATTCGGCGCCGCGAACCGGCACACGTAGAGATCCAGCCAGCCGTCATTGTTCACATCGGCAAAGGCCGCTCCCTGCTTCCACTCACCCGGGTCGGCATCCGCGCGTGCTTCCCCGAGACCGAGCCAGCCCTCCAGCCTCGCCTTCCAGCCCCCGGGCGGAGCGATTCCCGCCGCTTCCGTGACGTCCTCGAAACGAAAGTCGCCGAGGTTTCGATACAACCGCGGCTGCCGCACCTTGGCGACGATGAACACGTCCGGGCGGCCATCGTTGTCATAGTCGCCGATGGCCACGCCCGTGCCGATCGCGCCGAACGCCAGCTCCCGGTAGCGCTCCCCCCACATGCGTGGATCGTCGTAGGGATTAGCCATCGTCATTCCCGTCCGCTCCGGCAAAAGCCGCGTAAACAGCGTCGAGCCCGCTCCCCGCGATCGCACCGCGAAGGGCTCGCCGTGGAGGGCGTCGCCATCCGCCTCCGCTCCGCCGGCCCGGGCAACCGTGATCATGAGCACGATCGCGGCAGCCCACGCTCCGAACGAAACGCGTATCCCCTTCACCGCCCCGCCTCCCTCTCGGCCGGCCGACGGACGAAGCCAAGCAAGGTGCTGTCATTGCGCGAGACCAGCAGCCCGCGGCCCCACCGCCTGCCGAAATCGACGACGGCCACATCGCGCCCGTCACCCGGGACGACCAGGCCGCTCTCCGCCGGCTCGACGGCGCGAAAGCCGCCCTGCCCGTCGCCGAGCAGGAGCTGTCCCAACCCGCCCGTGAACCGCCCGACATACGGAATCGGGCCATGCCAGTTCTGCACGATAAACAGATCCATCCGGCCGTCGCCGTCGAAATCTCCGGCCGCCATGGCCTGCGCCGGGGCGATCTGACAGATGCGCGGAAGGGGCTGAAAACGCCAGCCTCCGCGTCCGTCGCTGAGAAACACGCCGCTGCGGAAGGCCCGTGCCTCGAACCGTTCCGCCGCGGCGAGACGATCCGCCCCGAGAATCTCCGGCAGCGTCGCCCGGGCAAAGTCGTCATTGAACCGAAACCGCCGCTTCAGCTCCGGGATCTCCGCGCCGAGCGCGCCGAGCGTGCGGCGCGGCAGCAGCCGGCCGTCTTCGAAGCAGGCTTCGATCAATTGCCGGCTCCGGCGCCGGCCAAATTGACCGTAAAACACGATCGCCGCCGCATCGGCGCCGCTGCTGTAGGCCGTATTCAGTCCCACATTGCCGGCGGCGACATCACCGACCTCGCCATCCTCGGCATCCGCCACTCCGCCACGCTCTATCCCGCTCTCATGATCATCGCGGCCGCCGTCATTCTCCTCTTCTACCCCATCGACCGCGAAACCAACCTGCGCATGGCCGAGGAGCTGGAGCGCCGCCGCCGCGCTTTCACCCCGGCCGCGGAGTGAACGCTCCGGGCTCCGCCCGGGCCGCACGACCGCATCACCCCAACCAACACCCCGCCCCACCCGATGCCGCGCCACCGCTCCCGCCTCAGTGCCGCCTGCCTCGGCGGCCTCGCCCTCGCCGCCACCCTCGCTGCCGAAGACGGCTACCGCCTCTGGCTCCGCTACGATCCGATCGAGCCGGAAGCGCTGCGCACCCACTATGCCGAGACCATCGGCACGGTCGAGCTCGCGCCCACGCTCGACGATCGGCCGGCAGTGACCGATTCCGCCCGGGAGGAACTCCTGCTCGGCCTCACCGGCCTGCTGGCCACGACGCCGCGCATCGTCATCACCACCGGTTCACCCGCGCCGGAGCTCGGTGAAGAGGGATACCGCGTCAGCACACTCACCCCCGGCACGGTGCGCATCACCGCCTATCGCAGCGCCGGGCTGCTCTACGGCGCGTTCGCCCTGCTCCGCCAGATGCAGACCCACGGCCGGCTCGATGCCCCGCTCACCAGCGTCCCGCGGATCCAGCACCGCATGCTCAACCACTGGGACAACCTAGACCGCTTCGTCGAGCGCGGCTACGCCGGCTTCTCCCTCTGGGAATGGTTCAACCTGCCCGACATTCTCTCCCCGCGCTACCGCGACTATGCCCGGGCCTGCGCCTCGATCGGCATCAACGGCACGGTCCTCACCAACGTCAATGCCGACGCCCTCGTGCTCACGCCCGCCTGGCTCGAGAAAGTCGCCGCTCTCGCCGATGTCTTCCGGCCCTGGGGTATCCGTGTTTACCTTACATCCCGCTTCAGCGCCCCGATCCAGATCGGCGGACTCGGCACCGCCGATCCACTCGACCCCCGCGTCGCCGACTGGTGGCGGGCCAGAGTCGACGAAATCTACCGACTCATTCCCGACTTCGGCGGCTTCCTCGTGAAAGCCAACTCTGAGGGGCAACCGGGACCGCAGGACTACGGGCGCACCCACGCCGAGGGCGCCAACATGCTCGCCGACGCCCTTGCCCCGCACGGCGGCATCGTCCTCTGGCGCGCCTTCGTCTACCAGGCCGACAACACCCTCGACCGCGTCCGCCAGGCCTCGGCTGAATTCAATCCCCTCGACGGCGCCTTCCGCGACAACGTCGTCCTGCAGATCAAGAACGGTCCGCTCGACTTCATGCCGCGCGAGCCCTTCCACCCTCTCTTCGGCAGCCTGCGCCGCACCAACCTCGCCGCCGAGCTGCAGATTACGCAGGAATACCTTGGCGGCTCCATCCACCTCGCCTGGCTCGGCACGATGTGGGAGGAGTTTCTCCAATCCGATACATTCGCCGCCGGTCCCGGATCCACCATCGAGCGCATCCTCGACGGCTCTCTCCACGGCCGCCGGATCACCGCCATGGCCGGCGTCGCCAACACCGGCACCGATCGCAACTGGACCGGCCACGCCATGGCTCAGGGCAACTGGTATGCCTTCGGCCGCCTCGCCTGGGATCCCGGTCTGTCCGCCCGCGCCATCGCCGAGGAATGGACGCGCATGACCTTCGGCAACGCCCCCGAAGTGGTCGGGCCGGTCGTCACCCTCCTCATCGGCTCCCGCGAAACGGTCGTCAACTACTCCATGCCGCTCGGCCTGCACCATATCATGGCCGCGGGACACCACTACGGCCCCGGTCCCTGGGTGAC
>RFJS01000314.1 GCA_003694825.1 Verrucomicrobiota bacterium
CCTGCCCCCGCTGCGGGTTTCGCAACGAGCGTCTGCAGTTCTGAGGCACGCTCTCGGGTGCAAGGAGAGGGCTGGCGGTGGCAATAGAGAGGCGGGGGGGCGAGCCCGAGTCGGGGCCCGGGCCTGCCCCGGGAGCGCGAGGGCGGCAGCACGCAGGTAGCGGTTTTCGAGTCACGGGTGCGCCCGTCCTGGCGGGCGGCGGGAGACGGTCAGCGGCGACCCCGGCGAAACAGCACGTAGAAACACCAGCCGAGATAAACGACGAACGCGAAAACGATCAGCGGCAACAACAGGCGGAGCATTCCGTGCCGCGTGTAGACCGCGAGAATGAATACGACCGTCCACGCCACGACCAGTGCGATCACCACCTTCCATCGGAAGGGCGATCTGGGCACGAGGTCGATGACCGGAGGTTCGTCGTTTCTGGTCATACCGGCGAGCTTGGGGCCTGAGGCAGGTGTCGCGGGAGCAACGGCATCAGTCCAGCTCGCCCCTGGCCAGGCCGGCCGGCAGCGGGGCGGGCGTGGCGTCGAAGGGAGCGAGGTGAATATGCCGTTCCTGTGCCGAGGAATCGTCGAAAGCCTGCATGATGTCCACCACGTGTGCGGCGAGTTCACCGGATGCGCGGTGTGGCCGGTCGAGGCGGATGGCCCGGGCCATCTCGGCCACCCCGGTGCCGCGATGAATGTCCCCCCGGTGGGTGAGGGGGACCGTCGTCCAGCTCTCTTCCCCGGCCCGGCGCAGGCGCACCTCGCCGTCGAAGCAGTTGGGGTCGGGCACGACGAGGGACCCTTCAGTGCCGTAGATTTCGATACGCGGGAGATTGTGGTGCCAGACGTCGAAGCTCATGAGCAGGGTAGCCATGGCACCGCCGGCGAAATCGATCGTGCCGGATACGTGGGTGGCAGTTTCGACCGGGATGACTGTCCCGGCGAGCGGCTGGCTGGTGATGGTGCGGGTCTCGTAGCTCGCTTTGGCCGATCCGGAAACACGCGTCGCCGGGCCGAGGAGATGGACCAGCGCGGTGATGTAGTAGGGACCCATGTCCCACAGCGGGCCACCTCCCTGCTCGTAGTAAAATTTCGGGTTCGGGTGCCAGGACTCGTGCCCCGGACAGGCGAAAAGGGCGGTTGCGGCGACGGGACGGCCGATGGCGCCGTCGTCGATGAGCTTGCGGCAGGTCTGGATGCCGCCGCCGAGGAAGGTGTCGGGAGCGGCGCCGAGGCGCAGGTTCCGCTTGCGGGCTTCCCCGAGCAGTGCGGCCGCTTCCTCGCGGTTCATGGCGAGGGGCTTTTCCACATAGGCGTGTTTGCCGGCTTCGAGGATGGCGCGGTTGACCGGGGCGTGGGCCTTGGGGACGGTGAGGTTGACGACGATTTCGATCTCCGGCGCGGCGAGCAGCGCCTCGACCGTGAGCGCGCGGGCGATGCCGTGTTCGTCGGCGAAGGCGCGGGCGCGATCCATGTCGAGATCGGCGACCGCTTCGACGCTGAGAAACGAGTAGTCTTTCATGCCGGCGATGTAGGCCGGTGCGATTTTTCCACATCCGATGATGCCGACGCGCACG
>RFJS01000315.1 GCA_003694825.1 Verrucomicrobiota bacterium
GGTTGCGCGTCTCGCGGAAGATCCCCGCGAGACGCGCAACCTCGCCGGGGATCCGCCCTATGCCGGCAACCTCGACGAAATGAAGTCTTTGCTGACCCGATACATCGAGCGTCTGCCGGGGACCTACCCCGGGCTGAAGGAATAAGCCGCAACCCAACCAACCATCCAGTTCATCACCCCATGATTCGTCGATTCCTGTCGTCGATGTGTGGCGTCGCGTTGCTTGCCGGCGCCATTCTTTCCGTTGGATCGTCGCTCGAGGCGGCGGTCACCATTTCCGTCGATCCCAACATGAGACGAACGCTCGAGGGCGTCTCTGAGTTCGACCGCAGCCGGTTTGTCGTGCTGCACGCCTCGCATACCGACAGTGAATGGGACAGTCCGGAAATGCAGGATCAATTTCTCAACGGCTGGGATGTCTACCTTGGCCGCGATGTCGGACTGGCCTCCTGGTGGTTTGGCGAAGTGAAGGAGGATCCGGCCCGGCCGGGGTTCCCCTCCGTTGCGCACATTGCCGAACTGGCGGAGAATTTCCGAAACAACTACAGCACGCGCACGGACATCCATGCCTATGAGGACCGGACGACGCTCGTCACCTCCACGCACGTCATTCCTTTCTATCCTCACGGCTGGAAGACGCGCCAGGGATGGGCGCCGGCCGACGCCACCGCCACCGGCCTCTTTCTCGGCCATTTCTTCAAGGAATTCTTCGGCGATCGCGACGGGGTCCACGGTCAGCCGAAACCGCGCTACTTCGAGGTGATCAACGAGCCGGACTGGGAGCTGATCGAGGCCAGCTACGCGCCCGACGATATCACCTATCAGGGTATCTGGGATTACCATGCCACCATCGCCCGGGAGATCCGCAAGCTCAACGGCGACGATGTGAAGGTCGGTGGCTTCTGCGCGACCTCCATGACCTATGGCGAGCCCGACATGGCCTACTGGAAGGAGACCTGGGATTCCTTTATGAAGAGCGTCGGCGCGGAGATGGATTTTGTCTCCCTGCACCTCTACGACAAGGGATGGAATGAAGGAAACCAATACCTCCGCGTCGGTGCCCGCGTGGAGGCACAGCTCGACCTCACCGAACAGGCCGGGTATCTCTTCGCCGGTGGGGTGAAGCCGATGATCATCTCCGAATACGGAGCCGTCGATCCCACCTGGAACGACAAACCCTATTCCGCCCATCGCGACTGGATCATCAACAAGGCCACGATCGGCATGCTCATGCAGTTCATGGAGCGGCCGCACCTGATCGAAAAGGCCGTTCCCTTCATTCTGCTCAAGGCGCTGTGGTGGAATGATCCCTCCGGCCAGCCCTATGCTTTCCGGCTGCTTCGCGAAGATGGCAACGGAAACTGGGTCTACACCGACATCGCGAAGTTGTATGAGTTTCTAAGCGAGCTGAAGGGACGGCGCGTCTATTCGCGTGCCGACGATGTGGATATCCAGGTGGATGCCTTCGTGTCCGGAAACCGCCTCTACGTCATCGCCAACAACCTCGAGCATGCCGACGTGCAGGTCGTCATCGATCCGGCGGACTGGGCGGGGGGCGCCGTGACAGGCGGGTGGGTCAAGCACCTCCATGCCGTCGACGGCATCACCACCCTCGATCGCGAGGAATTCAGCGGAGCGCGGACAAACTTTACGATCGGCGCCCAGGGGGCGATCATCGTTGCCTTCGATTACCCGGGGACGGTGCGCCCGCGGGAGACCTGCGAGGAGAAAAAGTATTACACCGACGCCTATCTGCGGCCGATCGCCGCGAACACCGCCATCACCTTCTCCATCGACGGCGTGGCGACGGCGGAACAGGGGGATGCCTGGCTGCGGCTCGGTCTTTCCCGCGCGCACGGGAAATCCCTGCAGCCGACGGTGGTGTTCAACGGCACGCCGCTGGCCGTGCCGACCGACTTCCGTGGATACGATCAGCGCTGGTGGGCCAGCTTCTGGGGGGTGCTGGAGATTCCCGTTCCCATCGAACTTGTCCAGGCCCACAACACCGTTTCGGTCACCTTCCCCGATGATGGCGGGACGCTGACGAGCGCGACCATGCGCGTGCTCGGTTTCGTCGATCGCCGGCCGCCGCAGGTGACGCTCGGGCCGGCCGACATGAGGATCGGCGTCGGAGGCTCCGGCGCTCTCTCGGTCGTCGCGTCGGGCGTCTCGCTCGAGTATCAGTGGTTCAAGGATGACGTGGCGATACCGGGGGCGACGGGGCCGATGCTCCGGCTCGAGAACGCCGATGCCGCGGATGCCGGCAACTACCATGTGACCGTGAGCAACCCCTGGGGAAGCGTCTCGAGCGGAACGGCCACGGTCACCGTGGCGGGATCGCCCGCCGAACCGGTCGACCCGGTCTTGCGGAACCTCTCCACGCGGGGGCGCACAGGCGGTGCGGCCGGTGAGCTCATCGCCGGTTTCGTCATCGAGGGCGAGGGGGCGAAGGAGGTCCTGATCCGGGCGGTGGGACCCGGTCTCGCGGGATTCGGCGTCACCGAATGGCTGGAGGATCCCGTCCTCGAGCTGTTCGATGGAGCGGGCCGGTCGTTGCTCGTGAACAACGACTGGATGGACGACCCCGAGGTCGGCGACGCCAATGCCGTTCTGTTCGGGAGTGCCGGCGCCTTCGAGCTCGATGCGCTCAGCCGCGATGCCGTGCTGCGGGTGGCACTGCCCGCGGGCCCCTACACCGCGATCGTCAGTGCCGGACGAAATGGCGAGGGCGTGGCCATGGTCGAGGTTTACGATCTCGACCCGGGTGCACCGGCCCGCCTCGTCAACGTGTCCACGCGCGGCTACGTCGGGCGTGACGACGATTCCCTCATCGGCGGCTTCGTCATCCAGGGAACGAATACCATGCAAATCCTCGCGCGTGGAGTCGGGCCGAAGCTCTACGATTTCGGTGTGACGGAAGGGTTCGTCGCCGACCCGGTCCTGACGATCGCCGATGGGGGCGGAAGTCCCATCTTCGTCAACGACGACTGGGCGGCCGACGGCGCGGCGGTCGACGAGATCGTGCGCCTCACCGGTCTCGTGGGCGCCTTCGATCTGACGCTGAATAGCGGCGAGGCGGCCGGAGACGCGGCGGTGGCCGCGACGATCGGTCAGGGCAGCTACACGGCGATCGTCAGGGCCGGGGACGCCGCCGGCGGCAACGGCATGGTCGAGCTCTACCGGGCCGACGAGTAGCGGAATCGAGAATCTGGCGAAGTCGTTCGCAGGCGCCGTTCAGCGCGCATGCTGGCGGCGCCATGCGAATGGTGTCGTGCCCTTGTGTCGGCGAAACTGGCGCGTCAGTGTTGTCTGGTCATAGAAACCGACTTCGGCGGCGATTTCGGCGATCGAGTGGTTGGTGGCGATGAGGAGCCGGGCAGCCTCGAGAACCCGGTAGCGCATGAGATAATCGCGTGGTGAGATTCCAAAGTAGCGCTTGAAGCGGCGTTCCATCGTGCTGACGGACGTGCCCAATTTTCGGGCGAGCGAGGGGAAACTTATCCTCGCGATATAGTGCAGATGGATGTGGTCGAGGATCGGCTGGACTTCCTCGGCGAAGCGAGATTCCGGGGTGATCGCCCGCGTGATCCCGGCCAGTCCCACGATGCGCCCGTCGGGCGCGGTCAGCGGGAGCTTGGTTGTGAGATACCAGTAGATGCCTTCGCTGTCGCCGACATTGGGCTCATACTTGTCGATGATTGCTTCGCCGCGAAAGACCCGCTGGTCGTCTTCGGTATAGCGGATCGCCAGCTGGGGCGCGCACAGATCGAAGGCGGTGCGACCGAGGATGTCTTCTTCGCAGCTGCCGCCCATGAGCCGGGCGAAGCTTTCATTGCATGCCATGATGCGTCCGCGGAGATCCTTGATGAAGAAGTGGACGTTGGGGACGTGCTCCCAGATCCGCAGCCACTGGGGAATGAACGGGCGGAAAAACTCGGTATCGTGAGGCATATGGGGCGAAGGATTCGAGGAACGGGAGCGGGACGGGCGATGCCGAAAAGATACCAAAGTTCAGCCAGCTGTCACTATCCGGGACGCGGCACATCCGCTATCCTCGCACCCTGCCTGATATGAGGGCATCCGACCGGTCCCCGCCACACATGCCCGTTCGCCGCCATGATTTCGGCGGACGCGGTGATCAATCGGTGCCTGACGAAAACATGCCATGAACATCCCCAGGAGAACTTTCATCCGCACCGCGGGCCTCGCCGCCGCCACGACGATGGGCTTTCCCACGGTGCTTCCGTCGCGACTGTGCGGCGCCCGGGCGCCATCGAAGCGGGTCCACCTCGGTTGCATCGGGGTTGGCGGACAAGGCTACAACGTGAACCTGAAGATGTTTCTCAACGATGAGCGGGTCCGTGTCGTGGCCGTCTGTGACGCGTTTCGGAGCCGCGCCCTGCGGGCACAGGCATTGGTCAATGAGACCTACGGCGACACGGGCTGCCGAGCCCTCCCGGACTTTCGTGAGATTCTGGCTGATCCTTCGATCGATGCGGTGGTGATTTCGACACCGGATCATTGGCACGTGCCGATGTCGCTGATGGCCCTCGAAGCGGGCAAGGATGTCTTCTGCGAAAAGCCCACACTGTCGATTCACGAAGGAAGGGTGCTTGCCGATGCCTTTGCCGCCCGCGGGGCGGTGTTCCAGGCGGGCATCGAGGATCGCTCCTCCATTCACTTTCACAAAATGGTCGAGTGGGTGAGGAACGGGGCGATCGGCCGGCTCGAGCGGGTCGAGGTGGTCATGCCCGCCGGCCACGATTTCCCGCTCGAAGATCCGGTCGAACCACCGGAGGATCTCGACTGGAATCTCTGGCAGGGGCCGGCTCCCTGGCATCCCTATACGCCTTCGCGGGCCAACGCGGGACACTGGCGTCAGATCAGCATGTATTCGAAAGGCGCCATTCTCGACATTGGCACCCATCTCGTGGATACAGCTCAGCTCGGTGTGAACGATCCGGATGTCTGTCCCGTCGAGGTTGCCGGCACGGGGGTGATTCCCGAAGGTCGGCTCACCGATGTGCCGATCTATTTCGACCTCACCTGGCGCTACGGCAACGGCGTGGAATTGCACGTGAAGAATGGCGCCGGCCGGGTATGGGATCCGGAGAGTTGCTATCTGGAGTTTATCGGGGAGAAGGGGTGGATACGCCGCAAGACATGGACGGCGGGATTGGAAGCGAGCGATCCGAAGATTCTGCGCACGCGCTATGCGCCGGGAGAGAGCCGCCACTGGCCGCTGCCTCCGCGGGAGCAGGTGAACTTTATCGACTGCGTGCTCTCGCGGAGGCGCACGACATATCCCGCAATCGACCTCCACCATATGTCGACGACTTTGCATATGGGGGTGCTGTGCATCGAGCTTGGCCGAAAGCTGAGGTGGGATCCAAAGACTGAGACCTTCCCCGGAGACGACGAGGCGAATGCGAGGCGCTTTCGGCCGCCGCTGCGTGACTGGCAGAAGGCGGCGCGGGAGCGTCAGGTGACATGAATCGACGCGCCTTCATCCCGGACATCCTCGCGGATCTTTCGACGATGCCATCGCCATCGCGGCCCGCTCCGGCGGATTGGGCTGCACCGGCGGAGCCCATCGTCGAGGGCTTCGAGGTGATACCAACTGGGGCGGGATCCCGGTCGGCACGGGATCGGGGAGGATGCTGTGCCGGCCGGGACCGACGCGTTCCACAGACGTAAATGCAGGAATAGGAATTCGCCATGCTGAAGACATTAACCCTCACCAGCCTCCTCGTCGCGGCAGGCGCCGCATGCGCGGCCGAGGAGGGGTTTCACGTGTATGAGTATCCCGGTTACGTGGGGCTCGATCGCATCCCCGGAACGGCCTACACCGTCCATCAAAAGGATCGGCCGCAGGCGCGCCGGGTGATTCCGGGAGCGGTAGCCGATTGCCGGGTTGCGGCCCCATCGGACGCCGAGGTTTTGTTCGATGGCGGCTCGCTCGAGCGATTTCGCGACAACGCCTGGGTGGTGGTCGACGGAGTCTTGCGCGCAACCCGCGGCGGGTTGGTCACGAAGAACAGCTACGGCGACTGCCAGTTGCATGTCGAATGGCGGACGCCGAATCCGCCGAGCGGCAGTCCGGCCAACATGGGGAACAGCGGCATCTTCCTCATGGGGCTCTACGAGTTGCAGATTTACGATTCGTATTCATCGAAAATCTACGCAGACGGTTCAGCGGCGGCGATCTACGGGCAAACGCCACCTTTGGTCAATGCCTGCCGCAAACCGGGTGAGTGGCAGAGTTACGATGTGATCTTCCGGGCCCCGGTCTTCCGGGACGGCCGGCTGGTCGAACCTGCCCGCATCACCGTGCTGCACAACGGGGTGCTTGTGCATTTGGATACGGAAATTCTCGGGCCGACGACGCACAGAAAATTTACGCCATACCGCCCGCATCCCGCTCGGTTGCCGATCGTTTTTCAGGCGCACAAAAGCCCGGTGGAGTTTCGCAACATCTGGGTGCGGGATCTCGATGAAGCCGATGGTGAGGCCGGGGAGATGTCGGGGTACGAAGCGA
>RFJS01000316.1 GCA_003694825.1 Verrucomicrobiota bacterium
CTATACGAGCGAGAAGCCGATACGCACGCCCGGTGATCTGGCAGGAGTGAAGATCCGGGTGATGAACAGCCGAACCGCGATGGAGATGATCCGGGTGCTCGGCGGTTCGCCGACGCCCATCGCATGGGAGGAGCTCTACACGGCGCTTCAGCAGGGGACGGTCGATGGCGCCGAAAACAATCTTCCGAGTTTCTATTCGAGCCGGCATTTCGAGATCTGCCGCTATTTCACGTTGGATGCGCATACGCGGATCCCGGATATCGTGATGCTTTCCGAGTGGACGTGGGAGCGGCTCACCGCGCAGCAAAGGGCGTGGGTGACGGCGGCGGCGCGCGACGCCTCGGCGTTTCAGCGTGCGGTCTGGGACGAAGCGACCCGCAACGCCTATATCTCGGCGAAAGAGGCGGGTGTTGAGTTTATCGAGCCGGACAAGGCGGCGTTTGTCGCGGCGGTTCAGCCGATGCTGGCCCGCTACGAGAACGGGCCGGCGGGAGAGTTTCTTCGACGCATCCGGGAGCTGGGCGAGCCATGAGCACAGGAAAGATGTGGATGCGGATGGCCGCGGGGGCCGCGTGGGTCCGGCGAGGGCTGACACGGATCCTGGAGGGGCTGCTCGTGGTGGCGATGACCGTTCTCATCCTCGATGTGCTCTGGGGGGTGTTTTCGCGCTATATTCTCGGGGATCAGAGCGGATGGACCGAGGAGCTGGCCCGGGCGTTAATGATTCAGGTCGCCTTGTTCGGAAGCGCGGCGGCTTTCGGTGAACGGGCCCACCTCGGGGTCGACTTCGTTGTCGAGCGGCTGCATGGCGACGCGAGGCGGCTCGCGGGCGCACTGGCCGGGATCGTCGTGGCGGGGTTTGGCGGCGTGCTGGTTTCGGGAGGCTGGAAGCTGGTGACGCGCACCCGGTTGATGGAACAGCAGCTGATGGCACTGGGAATTGAGAAATTCTATATCTACATTTGTGTGCCGCTGGCCGGGGCATTGATCATCTTTATCGGTGTGGAGGAGGCGATGCGGCACGCGTGCAAAAAGCCAGGAGGGATGGCGCAATGATTATCGCGGTTCTCATCGGCGCGTTTGTTTTAATGCTCCTGCTCAACGTCCCCGTCGGCGTGGCGATGGGGCTGGCCACTTTTCTCAGTGTGGTGGCCGCCGGTTCGGAGGGGGACTATATCGTGTCCATGCGGATGGCGAGCGGGGTCGACAGTTTCGCGTTGTTGGCCGTGTCGTTTTTCATCCTTTCCGGGCAGTTGATGGGCAAGGGCGGGATCGCGCGGCGCCTTGTCGACTTCGCGGGCGTGCTTGTCGGGCGTTTTCCGGAGGGGCTCGCGTATATGAATACGCTGACGTGCATGTTGTTCGGGGCGATTTCGGGGTCATCGGCCGCCGCGGTCTCCTCCGTGGGCGGATTCATGATTCCGGAGATGAACCGGAAGGGCTACGACCGCGAGTTCAACGTGGCGGTGACGACAGCGGCGGCGACGACCGGTTTGCTGATTCCACCGAGCAACGCGATGATTGTCTATGCCGTGGCGGCGGGGAGCGTGTCGATCGCGGCGCTGTTTCTGGGGGGATTGGTGCCCGGAATCCTCTTCGGGGTGGCGATCATGGCGGTGTGCGCGGCGCTTTCGGTGAAGCGGGGGTATGGCCGAGGGCGGCCGGCGGGGGTTCGGGAGATCCTGGTGGCCGCCCGGCGGGCGGCGCCGAGCCTGTTGCTGGTGGTCATCGTGATGGGGGGCGTGCTTTCGGGAGTCGTCACGGCCACGGAGGCCGCGGCAGTCGCGGTGGTGTATTCGTTTTTTCTGGCTGTGGTCGTGCACCGGGAGGTCAAGTTGTCGGAGTTGCCGGGGCTGCTGCGAAGCACGGGCATCACGACGGCCGTGGTCATGATCCTCATCGGCGCGAGTTCAGGGATGTCGTGGCTGCTCACCATGGAGAACGTGCCGGCGCAGATCGCCTCGGCGTTGCTGAGCGGTTTGAATGATCCGGTTTTTGTGCTGCTGGTGATCAACGTGACGCTCTTGAGCGTGGGGGCGTTCATGGACCTGACGCCGGCGGTGCTGATCTTCACGCCGATTTTTCTGCCCGTGGCTGTGGAGATGGGGATGAGCGAGGTGCAGTTCGGCGTGATGATGGTCGCAAACCTCTGCATCGGCCTGTGCACGCCGCCGGTGGGGTCTTCCTTGTTCGTGGGGTGTGGTGTCGGGGGGACGAGCATCGCGCGGGTGAGCCGGTCGATGGTTCCGTTTCTGGCGGCGATGTTTCTCGTGGTCCTCCTCGTGGCCTATGTGCCGGTGCTGAGCGTCTGGCTGCCGGAGCGTTTCGGGTTGATGGGCAGGTAGCGGCGGGGGCAGTTGTGCGGGCGTTCTTCCGGCTCGCCATGGGCGGGGCGGGGGTCTTTTCTTGCCGTTTCTGTTTCCGGGAGCGGATGATTCGCGCTCCTGTCAGCAAACCCTCAGCAGACTCCCATGCCTGGATTTGAATGGATCGGTGAAGAAGAAAAAGCCTCGGTGAACGCGGTTCTCGAGACGGGCGTGTTCATGCGCTATGGTTTCGATGGCGCGCGCGGTGGGCGTTGGCCGGCGCGAGAGCTCGAGCAGCAGCTCGCCGCGCGTCTCGGTGTGAAGCGCGCCCATGTGTGCGCGAGCGGCACGGCCGCGGTCATCACGGCCCTGGCGGTTTGCGGCGTGGGAGCGGGCGACGAAGTCATCGTGCCGCCGTTCACCTTCGTCGCGGATCCCGAGGCCGTCCTGCTGCTGGGGGCGGCGCCGGTGTTCGTCGATATCGACGAGACCCTCTGCCTCGATCCTGCGGCGGTCGAGGCGGCCATCACGCCGAAGACCAGGGCTGTCCTGTGCGTGCACATGTGCGGTTCGATGGCGAAAATCGACGCGCTCAAGGCGGTTTGCGACCGGCACGGGGTGGCCCTCATCGAGGATGCGGCGCAGGCCTTCGGGGCGACTTTCAAGGGCAGGGCGCTGGGCAGCTTCGGGCGCGTGGGGTGCTTCTCCTTCGACTACGTCAAGACCATCACTTGCGGGGAGGGCGGCGCGCTCGTGACCGATGATGAGGCGCTCTACGAAGTCATCCAGGCCTACACCGACCATGGCCACGATCACAAAGGCCGGGAC
>RFJS01000317.1 GCA_003694825.1 Verrucomicrobiota bacterium
CACCGGCACACCGTTCCAGAGAGCTTCGAGGATGGGCAACCCGCAGCCCTCGGCGATCGAGGGCATGAGCAGCGCCCGCGCCCCGGCGAGCGCGGCTGCAACCTCCGCGTCCGGCACGTTTCCATGAAAACGCACCGGGTAGCCGGCCCGGGCCAGGTGCCGCATCCGCCGCTCGGTTTCACGCCCGAAGTGGGGATTGACGCGCCCGAAAACCTCGAGATGGCACGGCAACCCACGCTTCCAAAGCTGCTCGCAGGCATCGAGCACGCCGTCCTGATTTTTCCGAGGCTCCACGATGCTCACCATCACCAGCGTCCGCGAAGAAGCCCGGTCCACCGGTTCGCACCAGCGCGGGCTTCCGTGCCCATCGGCGCCGAGTTGCAACGCCACCGGCGCCGCCTGCCGCACCCCGATCCACTGCCAGTAGGCCGAAAGCTCCTCCGCACTCGCCCGGGAAATCGCCAGCACCCGGTCGAAAGCGGCCAGCAGCTTCATATAGCCGGGATGGCGCGCCACGCTCTGCGGCCAGCAGATCTCCGGAAATTTCAGTGGAATCGCGTCGTAGTAAATGACCGCCTTGCGTCCCGGCGCCGCCGCCATCCAGTCCGCAAACCCCGGCCGCTCCGCCTCACAGAAGATCTCCGGCGTCAGCAGCCAGTCGTCCGGCGCGGCATCAACCGGCCGCCGCCCTTCGGCCGTCACAAAGCGTCGCCGGCGCGGGTGCCAGACGACGTCGATAACAGGCGCGGCCGATGTCTCGGCCAGGGCCGAGCGAAGACAGCGGCTCATCCGCGTCAGTCCCGAATGGTGCCGCTGGCGGGCGGACTTGGTCACGTCATAAAACAACATCGTCGTTCTCTCCTGAGCCCGGTTGCCCCATCGCCTCGAATCCGTTCGCCGGCGGCGTCGCGGCTGCCTGCCGGAAGCGCTCGAGCAGCAGGGCCGCGTTTTTCCGCGCGTCGAAGTTGGCCTCGACCCAGGCCCGGGCCGCCCGCCGCACCCGGCGGCACAACGCGCGGTCGTGCGTGATGGCCGTGAGGCATTCGGCCCACGCATCGGGATCATCGATACGACGGACGAACCCCGTCTCGCCGTCGGCTATCGCTTCGCAGACCCCCTCGGCCGGCGTTGTGATGACCAGCGCGCCCGCCGCCATGGCCTCCGGCACGACATTGGGCAGGCCGTCACGATCGCCGGAGCGCGTCACCTCGCCGGTATGCACGAGCACATCGGCGCGGGCCAGCTCCGCCCACACCGCCGGCTGTGGAAGCGCCCCGAGCAGCCGCACCTCGCGCTCGACCCCGACGGTGCGGATCTCCCGCTCCAGCTCTGGCCGCAGCGGCCCGTCCCCGACGATCTTCACGGAGAGACGAAAGCCCCGACGCTTCAATGCCGCATAGAGGCGCACCTGCCGCACCAATCCCTTCTTCGGCACGAGCCGGGCCACGCAAATGATGCGCAGCGGATCACCCACCGCCCCGCGATCCACCGCCTCGTGCCATCGGGCCAGGCCGCGCCGCGCGAGCTGTATCTTCTCTTTCGGCACACCCAGCGCCCGCAACCGCCGCTCACCGGCACAGGTGGATGTATGAATAAAGGCGGCACCGGCGGCCTTTTCCCGCAGGAGCCAATCGCCACCGTATTCAAACAGGTCGTAGGCGTGCGCGCCAAAGCTGAAGCTCGCCCCGGTGAAGCGCGCGAGCACCCAGGCGGCCATGGCCGGGAAACTCGCCCAGACCCCGTGGAGGTGCGTGTAGCCCGCCCGCCGAAACGCGCCGGCGAGCACGACGGCGATTCCGCCGCCGTAGAGGTTTTCCCAGTGGTTCATCCAGTCCCGCGGCCACTCGACGAAGAGTCGCCGCGCCAGCGGCAGCACGAAATCGGGATCCCGCAAGGCCGCGACCGGCCCGAGCCACAACAGCTGCAACAGCCGCCACTTGGAAACCCGCCGCACCGGCAGGCCGCAAAACACGCCTCCGCCACCGTGAAACGAATACAGATCCGGCCGAAAACCGAGCGCGACGAGTCCCTCGATCTCCCGCTGAAGAAAGGTTTCCGTGGGCCATGGAAAGCGCGTGAACAGGTAGGCGACCTTCGGCCGCGCGCCGCGGTCCGCCTCTCCGCTCCGGGCGACGACCGCCTCCGGCCCGGGCGTTTCAGAGGACGGTGGCATCCCGGGACTCATTCTTCACCGAAGCCGTGGCCGCCTCGCGAGCGAGGTTGATGAGATCGCGGATCACCAGCGTCGGATCCTCCTCGTAGCGCAGGCCGAGGAAGCGTTGCCGCAACTGCTCGAAGCTCTCCGGATGATCGCGCCACTGCCGCAGAATCACCCGGAGATCGTCGGCCTCGCTGATTTTCACCGCGGCATCGTCCTGGAGGAAGAACTTTGCCGTGAGCCGCTCCTGCGGCATGATCCCCCCGAAGGCGTTGAGAATGATCGGGCACCCGAAGTGCAGAGCCTTGGCGCAAGTGGTCGTGCCGCCGCGGGTGACGATGGTGTCACTGGCCTGGATGAGCAGGTGCATGTGGTTGCAATAGCCCTCGAGGTGGCACTTCAGCTCGGGATGCCGGCGCCTCCACTCGTTGACCTGAAGAAAGGCCTTGTGATTGCGACCGCAGACGACGACCGCCTGGTGCGTATCGGCGAGTTCGTGCAGCACCGGCAGGAGCGCAAGATGGTTGTTGGCACCCGCGCCACCCGTGGCGAGAAAGACGGTAAACTTGTCCGGATCGAGCCCGAGATTTTCCACGCGGTAGCGTATCCGGCTCTCGGGCGTCATTTGTTCCTCGTAAACGCGCGGGTCCATGAGGTGTCCCCGCACCTTGATCCTCGACCGGTCCAG
>RFJS01000318.1 GCA_003694825.1 Verrucomicrobiota bacterium
CCCCCTCGGCTACCAGCGCCTCCTCAACGACGCCACGCGCCCGCTGCGCGGCTGGTTTTATCCCGAAACCATCGATCGCGTCGAAAGCTTCCTCGCCGAGGATCACTCCACCCGCCCCTTCTTTCTCTCCGTCGGCATCGACGAGCCACACCGCAACAACATTGCCCGACCGGATGCCGGCATTCCCGCCGACAGCACCCTCTTTACGAAAACGCGCTACTACGACGCGGAACGGCTCGACGCCCGTTTCGTGTCCGCTCCGCCCTGGCTGCCGAACCTGCCGGAAATCCGGCGTGACTTCGCCAGCTTCCGGGAGGGCGTGCGGATCATGGATGATTACATGGGCCGCGTCCTGCATGCGCTCGAACACCGCGGCCTGGCGGACAACACCCTCGTCATCGTCACCACGGACCACGGCATCGAGTTCCCCGGAGGCAAGAAAACCCTGAGCGACCAGGGGCTGGGCGTCATGCTCATGATGCGCGGGCCCGGAGGCTTTCGTGGGGGACGTGAAATCGACGCCCTCGTCAGCCATCTCGACATCTATCCGACCATCCTCGAGGCCGTCGGCCTGCCGGCGAAACCGTGGTTGCGGGGCAAATCCCTGCAGCCCCTGCTTCGAGAACAAGCGCCGCCACTCCATGAAGCCGTCTTCGGCGAGCAAACCTACCACGGATCGCTCGAGGCCCTGCGCTGCATCCGCACCGATCGCTACAAGCTTGTCCTCCGCCACGACCCGGTCGGCCCGCGCATGCGCCAGGACGGCCCGAGCGCCCGCATCATGGAATCGCTCGGATTCTACGATCGCAAAATCGGCCATGTTGAACTCTACGATCTCTATCTGGATCCGCAGGAAGCCTGCAACCGTGCCGAGGATCCTGAACTCGCCGAGGTCCGCCGCGATCTGGAGGCCCGTCTGCGGCGATGGATGGAGGAAACTGGCGACTGCTTCCCCTCCGGGAAATTTCCACCGAAACCCGCTTCCCTCGCCGCCGGTAACAACCGCTGAGCGCGCCGGCGAATACGCTGTCCCCCGGCCGTACTCTCAAACGCAACCGGCCGCCTCGTCTCATGTTCAAACCGCAAACCTCTCCCCAAACCCTCACGGCCGCGACCGGTGCCGGCCTCCACCCGCAGGCAAACGCCTTCCGCGACTGCCGCAATCTCGACGGCCTGTGGCGTTTCCGTGTCGACTGGAACGACGAGGGCGAAGATGCCGGCTGGTTCAAGCAGCCCCTGCGGGGCCGAGACGTCTTTGACATACCGGTACCGAGCAGCTACAATGATCTCTTTGCCGACACCGCCATCCGCGACCACGTCGGCCGCGTCTGGTACGAGTGCGAGTTTTTCATCCCCATCGGCTGGGAGCGCAAAAGCCTCCACCTGCGCTTCGACGCCGTCACCCACCACGCCATCGTCTGGCTCGACGGTGCAGAAATCGGGCGCCACAGCGGCGGCTTCCTCCCGTTTGCCTTCGACATCACCGGCCGGGCCGCCGCGGGCCGCATGCAACGGCTCACGGTCTGCGTCGACAACCGCCTCGACTTCACCTGCCTGCCGGGCGGCGAATTGACCACCCGGCCGGACGGAAGCCGCCCCGGCGAGGAGCGACCGCACCAGATCATCCACTTCGATTTCTTCAACTACAGCGGCATCCACCGTCCGGTGCGGTTGCTCGCGCTGCCGGAAACCCATCTGCGAGGACTGCAGATCGTTCCCCGACGTGAAGGCCGCGAAGCCGATACCTGGAGCGTTTCCATCACGCCGGCGATTCATCCGGCACCCTGCCGTTGGCAGGTTGTCATTCGGAGCCCCGATGGCGCCCTGCTCGCGGAACACGAACCAACGAGCGAATCGTCCCTCTCCCTGCCCGTCCGCCAGCCGCAGCTCTGGCAACCGGGCGAAGGCAACCTTCACACGGCCGAGATCACCCTGCTCGACGATGCGGGCGCGCCCATCGATCGCTACGAAGAAACCTTCGGTTTTCGCACCGTTCGCGTGACTGAGACCGAGTTTCTCATCAACGAACGTCCCTTCTACTTTCGCGGTTTCGGCAAACACGAGGACGCCGAGACACACGGGCGCGGCCTCGATCTCGCTCACCTCGTCCACGATTTCTCCCTGCTCAAGTGGATCGGCGCCAACTCCGTCCGCACCAGCCACTATCCCTACAGCGAGGAATTCGTGCGCTTCGCCGACCGCCAGGGAATCGTCGTCATCGACGAAATGCCCGCAGTCGGCTTCAACGATTTCCGCGATACCCCCATTTTCTGCGAAGAGAAGGTCGGATCGGCCACCCTCGCCCGGCACCTTGCCGTCGCCCGCGATCTCATCGCCCGCGACGGCAACCGCCCCTGTGTCGTCATGTGGAGCATCGGCAACGAGCCCGCATCGCACCAGCCGGACGCCGCAGCCTACTTCAAGGCCGTGGCCGAGACGACGCGTGCGGCCGATCCCACCCGGCCGATCACGTTGGTCGAGGACCGCGCTCCCGACCAGACGCTGGTTTCCCATCTCGTCGATGTCATCTGCGTCAACCGCTACATCGGCTGGTACAGTTTCACCGCTCAATACGACCGCATCGAACCCGAACTCGAAGCCGACTTGCGCGCCTGGCACACGCGCTTCCGCAAACCCGTCCTGATTGCCGAGTATGGGGCCGACACCGTTCCCGGCCTGCACGGAGTTTGTGAGGAGTTCTTCACCGAAGAGTTCCAGATCGCCACGCTCCGACGCTATCATCGGGTCTTCGATCGGCTGCCGTTCGTCACTGGCGAACACGTGTGGAACTTCGCCGACTTCGCCAC
>RFJS01000319.1 GCA_003694825.1 Verrucomicrobiota bacterium
CTTCATCGTGTCCGCGTTGCCGGCGGCCTTGCTGCGGGTGAGGCTGATCTCGTAGATCGTGACAATCTCGCGGCCGGCGATGGAGGGCTCCTGTTTGAAGCGACGCAGCGCGCAGGCCATCAGGTCTTCATTGACGCGGGTGACGGGGCGGAAGCTGCCGCGCTGCACGAGCACGGCCTTCTTGTAGAGGACCTCGCCGGTGACGACCGGCCGTCCGTCGGGGGCAAAGAGCACGCCGTTGGTCAGCCCCTCCTCGACGAGAAGGAGGTTGAGCTCGCGGTTGTTCACCGTCGCGAAGGCCGGGCCGGCTGTATCCAGATAGTCGACCTCGATGCGATCGGACCCCACGTTGTCGACGAGTGAGCGCACGAGCGTGAGGGGCTGGTCGGCGTATTCGAAGGCGGCATAGAGCAGGTTGACGCCGAAAATGCCGATCGCCTGTTGCTGCATGACGTTCTCCTTGTCCCACATGCGCACGTGGGCGATGATTTCCGAGGGCGCTTCGCCGGGGGTCCGCTGGAAGCGCACGCCGAGCCACCCGTGGCACTCGTTGTTGCCGCGGTAGCTGCGGGCGGCGACGGTGTCGGCGAACACGAAGAAGCGGGTGCGCTCGCCGCGGACAGCGCTGAGGCGGTCGAGCAGCAGGTCATACTCATGGTCGAGCATGGTGGCGAGCCGCTCGCGGGAGACATACCGCTTCGTCTTGCCGTAGATGGCGTCGCTGAAGGCCATGTCGTAGGCCGACATCGTCTTGGCCACGGTTCCGGAGGCGCCGCCCACGTGAAAGAAATGCCGGGCGACCTCCTGACCGGCGCCGATCTCGGCGAATGTGCCGTAGCGGGAGTCGTCCAGGTTGATCAGCAGCGCCTTGCGGTGCGGTGTGAGCAGCTGGCGGTCGGTTGGATCATGGCTCGACATGCCATGAGCATGAGCCGGGAAGGCCACCTGGATGAAGCCCGAAACGCGCGCCATCGCCGGAGCCATCGGCGCGCCACGGGGCTCCAGGCGCGCTGCCGGGAGACCACCTCATCCGGCCGGGAATGCGTGGGAGACCCTGTGCGGGAAATGCCGAAGCGAGCCGCGCCGGGCGGACTGGCGCTCCTGGATGGAGGGCGGAGCCGTTCAGCCGTTGCCGGCCTGGCCGTAGTAGGCGTTGGGTCCGTGCTTGCGGCGGAAGTGCTTGTGGAGCAGCTCGGGCTCAATCGCGCGCAGGTCCGGCGCGAGCTGGCGGCTCATCAGAGCCATGTGGGCGCAGCACTCCAGGGCCACGGCGGTTTCGACGGCTTTGGCCACGGTTGATCCTCAGGTGAAGGGACCGTGCCGGTTCACGAGCACGGCCGGGAAGTCGAGCGGATCGAGGTCCGCGAAACGCTCGCGGATCACGAGGCCCGTGTTCCATTCATATTCGCCCTGGATTTCCTCGGGGGTCATCTTTCGGGTGACCGGCACCTCGCCGAAGAAATAGTCGGCATGCGTCGTGCCGAAGCAGGGGATCGCCGTGCCGGACTGGGCGAAGGCGGTGGCACAGGAGCTGTGGGTGTGTACCACGCCGCCGATGGCGGGGAACTCGATGTAGAGGCAGCGGTGCGTCGGCGTATCGGAGGAGGGGCGCAGTGACCCCTCGACGATCTTGCCGTCGAGATCCACGAGGACCATGTCCTCGGGCTTGAGTGTCTCGTAAGCGACGCCGCTGGGCTTGATGGCAAAGATGCCGCGGTCGCGGTCGATGGCGCTGGCATTGCCGAAGGTGAGGTTGATCAGGCCCTGGCGGGGCAGCGCGAGGTTGGCCTCCCAGGCTGCGGCTTTCAGGTCTTCGAGCATGGAGATGTGAGTGGGTGAGTGGTTGGGCGTGGCGTGGATGTCCGGCGGGGAGTCAGGCGCGGATGCCCTGGGCCAGGTGGTAGTAGACCTCGTTGTTGCGCAGTTCCTGCTTCAGGCCGCTGAGCGTGGTGCCCTCGCGGATCACCACGAGTTCGATCCCGGCGATGTCGGCGAAATCCTCCATGTGCTCGGTAGTGACGCTGTAGCTGTAGCCGGTGTAGTGAGCGCCGCCGGCGAGGATCCATGCCGCGCACGCGGTCTTGAAGTCGGGCTTGCATTCCCAGAGCGCACGGGCGACCGGGAGGCGCGGCAGCGGTTGCGGAGGCTCGAGGGCTTCGACCTCGTTGACGATGAGCCGGAAGCGGTTGCCGAGGTGGACCATCGAGGCGTTGATCGCCGGGCCGGGGGGCGCGGTGAAGACCAGGCGCACCGGATCCTCCCGGCCGCCGATGCCGAGGGGGTGGATTTCGAGGCTCGGGCGCTCGCCGGCGATGGATTCGCAGACCTCGAGCATGTGGGAGCCGAGCACCTGGTGCCGGCCGGGCTCGAGGTGGTAGGTATAGTCCTCCATGAACGACGTGCCTCCGGGCAGGTCGGCGGCGATGGCCTTCATGGCGCGCAGCAGGGCGCAGGTTTTCCAGTCGCCTTCGGCGCCGAAGCCGTAGCCGTCGGCCATGAGACGCTGGACGGCGAGGCCGGGGAGCTGGCGCAGACCATGGAGATCTTCGAACGTGGTGGTGAAGCCCTTGAAGCCACCGTCCTCGAGAAAGGCGCGGAGTCCCAGCTCGATCCGGGCACCCTCGCGCAGCGATTCGTGGCGGTCGCCGCCCTTGCGCAGAGCGGGCGCGACTTTTTAGCGCTCCTCGTATTCGGCGCAGAGGCGGGTGACAGCCTCGGGGCTGACGTCGTTGATGCGCGCCACGAGGTCGCCCACACCGTAGCCATTGACTGAATATCCGAAGCGCATTTCCGAAGCGACCTTGTCGCCCTCGGTTACGGCGACCTGGCGCATGTTGTCACCGAAACGGGCGAAGCGGGCGCCCTGCAGGTCGCTCCAGCCGCGCACGGCGCGCATCCACGCGCCGATGCGATCCTGCACCTCGGGGTCCGACCAGTGGCCGACGACGACCTTGCGGTTGAGGCGCATGCGCGTGTGAATGAATCCGGCCTACCGGTCTCCGTGTGCGGCCTGGTTGAGATTCATGAAATCCATGTCGATCGTGCTCCACGGCAGGTCCCGTTTGAACTGCGTGTGCAGGTGCATGAAGGGCTTCGTGAGCACGTTGAGGCCGCGGATCCACATCTTCGATGGCGAGAAGGTGTGCATCCAGAGGATGAGGCCGCCGCAGGCGGGGGCGTGGTTCGCTTCCTGGCAGAGGGCATGGATCTCTTCGGGCGTGGTGAGGAGGGCCTTGAAGGTCAGCTTGAGCGGGAGCCGGTCGGAGGCGTCGAGCGCCGCGACGATTTTCCGGGAGTTCTCGGCGACCTCTTTAAGTGGCCCCGGGCCGTAGAGGTGCTGGGAGCCGGTGACGAACCAGATTTCGGGATTGGCGAGATGAATCATGGAATTGCGGAGTTTCGGTGGTGAAAGGTGGATGGTTGTGCGGAAAGGTGGCGCCCGCGGCGGCGCGGCAGCCGTCGGGGGCGGGAAGTCTGGTCGGGTCAGGCGCGTTGGGCTTCCTTGATTTCGAGAAGCCGCTTCATCACGCCGGAGAGATCGGCGTCTTTTTTCAGACCGCCGAAAGTGTCATGAAGGGTGCGGTAGAGTTCGTAGAGCTGATCGTAGACGCGCCGATGGGCGGGGATGGGCTTGTAGACGACATCCTTCAGGGAGGTCATCTGCCGTTCGGCGGAGGCGAAGCTCTTATAGGCACCCGCGACGACGGCCGCGGAGATGGCCGAGCCGAGGGCACAGGCCTGGCTGGATCCGGAGACCAGCATCGTGCAGCCGGTGACGTCGGCATAGATCTGCATGAGCATCGGATTTTTCTCGGCGATGCCGCCGGCGCAGATGATGCGGCGGATGGGCACGCCGTATTCCCGGAGGCGTTCGATGATAGTGCGGGCTCCGAAGGCGGTGGCCTCGATGAGGGCGCGGTAGATTTCGGCGCGGGTGGTGTGGAGGGTCTGGCCGAGCAGCAGTCCGGAGAGGCGTTGATCGACGAGGATGGTGCGGTTGCCGTTGTTCCAGTCGAGGGCGAGCAGGCCGGCCTGCCCGGGCTTCTGTTTCGCGGCTTCGGTGGTGAGGACTCTGTGCGTCTCCTCGTCGCCCTGACAGACGACCTCGACCCACCACTTGAAAATGTCGCCGACGGCGGATTGCCCGGCCTCGATGCCGTAGTAGCCCGGGAGGATGGCACCCTTGACGATGCCGCAGATGCCCGGGATGTCCGGCACGGGCTTCTTCGTCGAGACCACGCCGACATCGCAGGTCGATGTGCCGATGACCTTGACGAGGGTGCCCTCCTTCACGCCGCAGCCGATGGCGCCGTAGTGCACGTCGAACTCGCCGATGGCGATGGGGATGCCGGGCTTGAGGCCGAGCTTTTCCGCCCACTGCGGGCAGAGGCTGCCGGCGGGCTCGCTGGCGTCCCATGCTTTTTCATACAGCCGGTCGCGAAGCTCGGCGATTTTCGGGTCGAGCCGGGCGAGAAAGTCTTTTTCGGGCAGGCCGCCCCAATCTTCGGCGTAGAGGGCCTTGTGTCCGGCAGCGCAGACACCCCGCTTGACGGCGCGGGGATCGTTCACCCCGGCGAGGACGGAAGGCACCCAGTCGGTGAGTTCGACCCACGACCAGGCGGCGTCGAAGACGGCGGGGTCGATGTTGAGGCAGTGCCAGATCTTGGACCAGAACCACTCCGAGGAGTAGACGCCGCCACAACTGGCGATGTATTCAGGGTGGTGTTGCGCCGCAAGTTCGGTGATACGGGCGGCTTCGCGCCAACTGGTGTGGTCCTTCCAGAGCCAGCACTGGGCGTTGAGGTTTTTCCGCCACTTGCGCTGGAAGGCGATCGGCACGTTGCGGGCGTCGACGGGGATGGGGCTGGAGCCCGTGCTGTCGACGCCGATACCGATGACCGCGTCGGGCGAAAAGCCGCGCTTTTTCCGGGCGAGACGGATCGCTTCGGTGACGCTCTTTTCCAGGCCGTAAAGGTAGTCGGCCGGGTTTTGACGCGCGACGTTGTGATCGCTCTTGTCGAGCAGGATACCCTGGCTGCCGCTTGGGTAGTTGACGACGGCGCTGCCCATTTCGGCTCCGTCGGTGCAACGGACGATCAGTGCCCGGACGGAGTTTGTTCCATAGTCGATTCCAAGGGAGTACATCCAGGCATCTTAAACGACCTGGTGGTGGCAAGTAAACGGGTCTGTGCATCGAACAGTCAATCAGCTCCGTCGGCTGACGACCGGCCGGGCGGGAGCACGGGAGCGGAGGTGTTGGGGCGCGGGCGCGGGAAGACACACGGCGGGATCCAGCCGTGGATGGCGGTGGGATCGAAGGCGCGTGGGGGCTGTTTTTCCCGGATGTAGCCTGGCCGGGCCGGGATTCAAGCGTCGCCGAGCCCGGCGGCGCGAAGCAGGCGGGCCTTGATGGCGCGGGCCCGGGCGAGGGCGTCGTCGGCCGAGTCGGCGAGGATGTTGAGGTGGCCCATCTTGCGGCCGGGCCGGGCCTCGGCCTTGCCATAGAGGTGGAGCTTGGCGTGCGGGTCGCTCAGGCAGGCGGACCAGTCGGGCGTGCCGCGATGCCAGAGATCGCCGAGGAGGTTGAGCATGACGGTGGGCTTGAGCGCGGAAGGATCGCCGAGCGGCAGGCCGCAAACCGCCCTCACGTGCTGTTCGAACTGGCTGGTGCAGGCGCCATCGAGGCTCCAGTGGCCGCTGTTGTGCGGGCGGGGCGCCATTTCGTTGACGAGGACGCGGCCGTCACGGGTGAGAAACATTTCCACGGCGAGCAGGCCGACGAGCTGCAAACTCCGGGCGATGTCGGAGGCGAGCTCGACCGCGGCTCTGGCGACGTCCGGCGGGACGCGCGCCGGGACGATCGAGAAATCGAGAATGTGATTGGTGTGAATGTTCTCCGCGACGGGGAATGGGCGCACTTCACCGGCCGGATTGGCCGCGACGATCACGGACAGCTCCAGGGCGAAGTCGACAAAACCCTCGAGCACACCGCGCGGAGCGCCGAACTCGCGCCAGAGTGCCTCGAAGTCTTCGGGCGTCTCGGCGATCTTTTGCTGTCCCTTGCCGTCGTATCCGAAATCGGCGGTCTTCAGCACGGCGGGCGCGCCGCCCACGGCGGGCAGCGCCTCGCGCAGAGCCGCGGCGGAATCGACGATGGCGAACGGTGCGCAGGGGAATCCGTTGTCGGCGAGGAATTGCTTTTCGCGGGCGCGGTTTTGGCAGATGTGCAGGATTTCCGGCCGCGGATGGGTGGGCACAATGCCGGCCGCCTCGCGGGCGGCCTCGATGGCGATGTTTTCAAACTCGTAGGTGACGACGTCGGCCGCCCGCGCGAGCCGGCGCACGCCGTCGAGATCGTCGTAGGCCGCTTCGATGACAGTGTCGGCGATCTGGGCGGCCGGGCTGCGCGGGGTGGGTTCGAGCACGGCGATGCCGTAGCCCATGTGCCGGGCCGCCAGGCCGGTCATGCGCCCGAGCTGGCCGCCGCCGAGAATGCCGATGCAGGCGCCGGGAAGGATCATGGGAGCTTCGAAGCGAGCACCTTGTCGGTGAGTCCCTGGCGGTAGGCGGCGAGCTTTTCCGCGATGGCGGCATCCTCGACGGCGAGGATGGATACGGCGAAGAGGGCGGCGTTGATGGCGCCCGGCTTGCCGATGGCGAAGGTGGCGACCGGGATGCCCCCGGGCATCTGCACGATCGAAAGCAGCGAGTCCATGCCTTTGAGGGCCTTCGATTCGACCGGGACGCCGAGCACGGGCAGGTCGGTCATCGAAGCGGTCATGCCGGGCAGGTGGGCGGCGCCGCCGGCCCCGGCGATGATGCACTTGAGCCCCCGCGAGCGGGCGGAGCGGGCGTAGTCGTAGAGCTTTTGCGGGGTGCGGTGGGCGCTGACCACTTCGCGCTCGTGCGGCACACCGAACTGTTCGAGGATCTCGACGGCGTGCTGCATGGTTTCCCAGTCCGATGTGCTGCCCATGATGACGCCGACGAGCGGAGCGGATGAGGCTTTCGATGACGACATGGCTCGAGAAATTCCGGTTGGCGTGCCGGGAGGTCGAGCCGAAATGTCGGAGCCGCGGGCGGAACGCCGGGAAAAGAAATCGGGATTGGGCCTTGCTGTGACGTTACGGAGGTGGGAGGGTGGCGTTCCTTCAATAGAAACTATAGTTAGAGGTTAGGTTAGTTATGCAGCGTCAGGTTGTTTCATTTCATTACGTTCTCCGCGATGAAGCGGGCGAGGTCGTCGACGCGTCCTCGAAGGAAAATCCGATCACGTTCCTCGAGGGGTCCGGCATGATCATCGACGGTCTCGAGAAGGCGTTGCATGACATGGCGGTCGGCGAGCAGCGCAAGGTGTCGCTCGAGCCGGAGGATGCCTACGGCGCCTACGACGAGCGCCAGGTGCAGGAGGTGGACCGTTCGGTTCTGCCGGTTGATGAAGTCAAGGTCGGCGACATGTTTCAGGCCGGGCAGGATCGCCACTCGCCGATCGTTCGCGTGATCGAAGTCACCGAGGAGAAGGTGAAGCTCGACGCCAACCATCCGATGGCCGGCAAGCGGCTGTTTTTCGATGTGGAGGTCGTCGAGAAACGCGACGCCACTGAAGAGGAGATCGCTCACGGCCACGTGCACGGGCCGGGCGGTCACCAGCACTGAGGCGGTCTGCCGCCGCGTGCCGTGCGGCTCCGGCTCATGCCGGAGAAGACAGTTTTCCAGGCCTCGGGGCGATACGCGCCCCGGGGCTTTTTCTTTTTGCGGGAAAAGGGCGGCCGGGCGGCTGGCGGGAGAGCGATGGCGGGGGCTCGGTCAATCGTTGACTTTCACCCGACGAGCCGGGATAGCTCCCGGCGTGGATCCAGAACGGTTTGTCAGTCTTCGGGAAATCGCCGAGCGGGTCGGCGTGTCGGTATCGGCGGTGTCGCTGGCATTGCGCAACAGCCCGAAGGTCTCCGAGGCGAGGCGGCGGGAAATTCAGCGGGTGGCGGAGGAGATGGGCTACCGGCGGGATCCCCGGGTGTCCGAGCTGATGGAACACCTGCGGACGACGCGGCCGCAGCGGCTGCGGGCGTTGATCGGCGTTCTCGTGCCGGAGCTGACGCGCAGGGAGCTCGAACGCTACACGGGATTGCGGGCGATGATTGCCGGGGTGCGCGACCTCGCGGCGCGCATGGGCTACGGGGTCGATGTTTTTCATCTCGGCGAGCCGGGGATGACCGCTGAGCGCGTGCGTTCGATTCTCCTCGCGCGGGGCATCAAAGGGGTGGTGGTCGCGCCGTTCGCCTCGGGTGTGGCGCGGTTCGATTTCGACTTCGAGGGCTTTTGTCCGGCGACGGCGGGCTACAGCATCGTCGAGCCGAGGCTGCATCGCGCCTGTCCGGACTACCTGCAGATGATGGACGAGATCCTGGCGACGTGCGTGCGCTTCGGCTACCGGCGTATCGGGCTGGTCATGACATACAAGGAGGGCGGCATCGGGCACAAGCTCTTCACCTCCTCCTATCTGTATTTTCAGGCGAAACAGCCCGAGGCGGAGCGCATCCCGCTGTTGCCGTGCCCGCGGTTGAATCCGCGGCAGACGCCGCGCGTCGATCCGGCGGCGGTCGCGCCCTGGTGGGAGGCGCATCGGCCGGAGGTCGTGATCGGGACCGGGCCGGTTTACACGGCTCTGTGCGAGCTGGGGCTGCGGATTCCCGAGGATGTGGCCTTCGCCAGCCTGGATCTCTCCGAAGACCCCCGCGATGCCGCCGGGGTCGACCATCGCTACGACCTCGTGGGGCGGGAGGCATTCAAGCTCGTCCTCTCGCGGTTGAACCTGAACTTCACGGGTGTGCCGGAGTCGCCGCGGACGGTGTTGGTGGACAGTCGTATGCGGCCGGGCTTCTCCCTGCCGGACCGCACCGGGCGGCAGCCGTTGCCGGAGGCCGATCCGGCGGCGCGGCAGGCGAGCCGATCGGGGCCGGTCTTTCGTGGCTTCGTCGACTGAATGGCGTTTCCGGGCCGCTCGCGGACGCGGTCGGCCGGCGTGGTCAAGCGTTGACTGATTTTGGGCCGAGGCGGGGGGCGTCTGCCCTTGAGTGGCGCGGGCGGGCGGTCATGGATGCGCATGATGCCCGGGCGGGCGCAACAGCGTGTGAACGGACATCATGGCCAGACCCCGAAAGCCCACCGGAAGCGATCCGATCCGGTTCGTCTCCGCAACCACAAGAGTGATCACCGAGGAAGCCAATATGCGCAGATCTGGATACGCCGCCGCGGGCGGCCTTGTTTTCGTTCTCCTCCTCGCCGGACTGGCCCCGGCGCGAGGAGCCTTCCCGCACAGGATGCCGGCGGAAAATCCGGACATCCCGTTGAGCGCCGCGATGGAGCGGATCTTCGACTATCCGGCGCCGCGTCCCCAGGACAACGAACTCTATACCTTGTTCAAGTATACGCCGCTGGAGGAATTCGACTACCACGGCGGGGATGGCACGGTGTCGCGCCGCGATCCGTCGCGCCCGATATACGTCAACGGGCGTTATTACATCTGGTATACAAAGCGCCACACCGTCGCTCCGCCGGTCGGCGCCCACCGCGCCGCCGAGGCGACGGACGAGATACCCTCGACCGACTGGGATCGTTGCGAGATCTGGTATGCGACCAGTGAGGACGGTTTCACCTGGAAGGAGCAGGGGGTGGCGGTTCCCCGTCCGCCCAAACCGCATCCGGGATGGCGGTCGGTGGCGACGCCGGATATCCTGATCTGGAAGGGGCGCTACTACCTGTATTATCAGGCATTCAACGAAGCCAGCGGCAGGCGTGGCGACTGGTGTGCGGTCTCGGCCTCCTGGGCCGACTCGCCGGACGGGCCGTGGACGCCGACCTTGCGGACCATTATCCCCACCGGAGAGCCCGGCGACTGGGATCAGGATGCGATTCACGATCCGCACCCGATTGTCTATAAAGGCAAGATATACGCCTACTACAAGGCCGCCTTCAACAAGTGGCCGGACATGCGTGACAAGTACATGGTCGGGCTCGGCCTCGCCATCGCCGATGATCCGCTCGGCCCCTTTCGCAAGTGCGCACTCAACCCCGTGCTCAATTCCGGTCACGAGACCACCTTCTTCCCCTTTCGCGAGGGCGTGGCGGCGCTCGTCATCCGCGACGGCAATGAACGATGCACGATCCAGTATGCGGAGGATGGCATCAACTTCCACATTGCGTCGGTCGTCTCTTTCGTTCCCGTGGCGGCGGCTCCGTATACGCCGGATGCTTTCAGCGACAGTGGTGACGGACGCGGGGTCACCTGGGGACTCTGCCACTTCACCAACGCGGGTGGGCCGGGACGGCAATATTCGATCATGGCCCGTTTCGACTGCGACCTCAGCCGCGACGTCCATGATCCCGCGATGAAGGGCGTGAACATCTGGCATCGGCCGGAGGTGTATTTTGCGCAAGGGCTGAGCCCGGAACAGAAGGCGCGGATCCTCGAGCGGGAGCGAAGGCGGGCCGACGCTCGCGTGGCCGCCGGGAGCGAATCCGGCGAAACCGATACAACAGAACAGCCAAAGTGATCTCGAGACGACGCTTTTCGAAGACATTGCTCGCGCTGACGGCGGCGACGACAGCCGGCCTCGGGCGCGGGGCTGCGCCGGGGCGGAGGGCGGTTCCGGGTCGTGGAGCCGCCGGGCCGGAACTGCCCTTCAGGGTGCCGGCGGTCTACGAAAAGGACTGGGTCTTTCAAAGCGATACCCACAACGTCTGGGGGACGAATATCATCGAGGGCCGGGACGGACGGTTTCACGCCATATTCTCGCGATGGCCGAAGTTCCGGGGACATCTCGCCTGGGTGACTCACTCGGAAATCGTGCACGCTGTGGCCGACCGGCTGACCGGGCCCTATCGGTTTCGCAAGCTCGTCCTCCCGCCGCGCGGCAGGACGTATTGGGACGGTGACTGCACCCACAATCCCCACCTCCTCGAATACGACGGAAAGTA